>NZ_JBIVOO010000032.1:0-1190 GCF_044754165.1 Arthrobacter sp. NPDC093139 | reverse complement strand
GACGGGGCGTTGAAGAGGTAGCGTCCGGCGCCGTCCTGGCTGTAGTTGTTGACCTGGCTCTTGGGCTGGTTCACCGGGATCTGGGCGTGGTTGGTGCCCACGCGGTAGCGGTGCGCGTCGGCGTAGGAGAAGATCCGGGCCTGCAGCATCTTGTCCGGGGACGCGGCGATGCCGGGCACGAAGTTCGAGGGCGCGAAGGTGGCCTGTTCGATCTGCGCGAAGTAGTTCTCCGGGTTCCGGTTCAGCTCCATGGTGCCGACCTTGATCAGCGGGTAGTCCGCGTGCGGCCAGACCTTGGTCAGGTCGAACGGGTTGAACCGGTAGGTCTTGGCGTCCTCGTACGGCATGACCTGCACGTGCAGGTCCCAGGACGGGAAGTTGCCGGCCTCGATGTTCTCGTGCAGGTCCCGGATGTAGAAGTCCGCGTCCGAGCCTGCCAGGGCCTCGGCCTGCTCGGATGTCATGTTCTTCACGCCCTGGTTGGACTTGAAGTGGTACTTCACCCAGAACCGCTCGCCCTCGGCGTTGATCCACTGGTAGGTGTGCGAGCCGTAGCCCTGCATTTCCCGCCAGGACGCCGGCAGGCCGCGGTCACCCATCAGCCAGGTCACCTGGTGCGCGGACTCCGGGGAGAGGGTCCAGAAGTCCCACTGCATGTCCGCGTCCCGCAGGTGCGTGCCCGGGAGGCGCTTCTGGGAGTGGATGAAGTCCGGGAACTTGATGCCGTCGCGGATGAAGAACACCGGGGTGTTGTTGCCCACGAGGTCGTAGTTGCCCTCGGAGGTGTAGAACTTCACCGCGAACCCGCGCGGGTCCCGCCAGGTGTCCGGGGAGCCGTTCTCACCGGCCACGGAGGAGAAACGGATCAGCATCTCGGTCTCCACACCGGGCTGCAGGAACGCGGCCTTGGTGTACTTGGAGATGTCCTCGGTGGTCTTGAAGGTACCGAACGCGCCGCCGCCCTTGGCGTGCACCACACGCTCCGGAACCCGCTCGCGGTTGAACTGCGCGAGCTTCTCCACCAGGTAGTGATCCGTGAGGATGATCGCGCCGTCAGCGCCGACAGCCTTGGAATGGGCATCGGACGTGACCGGAGCACCGGACTGTGTCGTGGACACGGCAGGCGCAGAGATGTTCGAAGTCATCTTTCTCCTAATTTATTGATTACTTGACAGTTACGAAGGAAGTTT
>NZ_JBIVOO010000031.1:0-1253 GCF_044754165.1 Arthrobacter sp. NPDC093139 | reverse complement strand
AAAAAACAACGGGGGAGAGGGGACGCTGGCCGGTCACCTGATCCGCCCCACTCACCCCAACTTCTCGGCAAGAAGGAGCAACACCATGAACGCAATCACCATCAAGACGGTGACCACCGTGGACACCGGCGAAACGATCGACGGGGTTACCGTGCTGGGCGATTACCACATGAACGGCGGCTACGACTGGATGGAACTCATCGGCGAACACGGCTGGGGCGTGATTCCCAGCTGGGGAAGCGACGGCTGGGACCTGGGCCAGTGGCCCTATGTCATGGTCGCCGGGATCCGCACCGCGGACGGCATCGGCAACCTGTTCGGCATGGCCACGTACTGCGAGGGCGACGTGACATGCACGTTCTACCGGACCAAGGCCCGGTTCTGGGAAGCGATCAGCGAACAAGCGTTCTACCACTGGAAGAACGGACAGGCCCAAGGACCGGCAGACCTGCCCGAAGCCGCCGCCGAACTGCCCAGCCGCTACCGGATTCCCTCCATGTACCACGAAGCTGCCTAACCCTCAGCCGAACGGCCTTGCCGGGCGGACAGCCTCCGCCCGCCAAGGCCCCACCCCCACCGACCCACAGCTAAGGACCAAAAACGATGACCGAGACAAACCGAACCGCTGAAACCACCGCCCAGACCGTCGTTTTCCTCGAAACCCTGGCCGACCTCGTTGCGAAGTCCCCGGTGACCTACAGCCCCGAAGCCGCCCAAGACCTCGCCGCGCACATCAGGGGTATGGCCGACGTCGTGACCAGCGACGCCCGCGTGAACCCCGCACTGCTGGAGACAACCCGGCAATACGCCGCGCTGGACTGGCACAACGAGATCGTGGCCGTCCTCTTCGCCGCGGAACACCGCGCCACGATGAACTGACAAACGGGGTACTCACTTACTCAAATACTCAAATGAGTAAGTGAGTACCCTGCATTCCCGACCAATGGAACCTGGAATTGGGCGGGCGGTACGCCGCGGTGGCCGGCTCGGGTGGATGGTTGCCGGCGGCGGACCGCCGTTCCCGCCGTTGGATCCGGGCGGGTTACCTGGTGCCGGCGGCAAGACTTGTGTGGGGCCGGCCTTGTGCGGGATCCGTCGGACCAGGGCAAAGGCAGGCTCGCAGGGCTCGCCCTGCTTTCCGCTGCGCTTCAACCAGTGAATGGGCGTCCGCTTCGCGGCCGGCTGTTGGGGTCCAGGGCGCGCCGTCGCAGAGCTCCGGACACCCTGGCCCTGCTTGTCTACGACGTTTTCTG
>NZ_JBIVOO010000030.1:0-3289 GCF_044754165.1 Arthrobacter sp. NPDC093139 | reverse complement strand
TCAGAGGGCTTGAGGATGAAGGCGTTGCCGGTAGCGATCGCCATCGGAGCCATCCACAGCGGCACCATCACCGGGAAATTGAAGGGCGTGATGCCCGCCACTACACCCAGCGGCTCGCGGAAGGAGAACACGTCGATGCCGGTGGAAACCTGGTCCGAATAGTCACCCTTGAGCAGCTGCGGGATACCGCAGGCGAACTCGACCACCTCCAGGCCCCGGGCGATCTCGCCCTTCGCATCGGAGAGGACCTTGCCGTGCTCGGCTGTGATCAGCTCAGCGAGTTCGTCAACATGCAATGCCACCAGTTCGCGGAACTTGAACAGCACCGCCGTGCGTTTGGCCAAGGAAATGTCACCCCACGTCTCCGCGGCCTTCTCGGCCGCGGCGACGGCAGTGTCCAGGTCTGCCTGGTTCGCAATCCGGAGCTCACCCGACACCTGGCCGGTGGCCGGGTTGTACACCGGTCGGGTGCTGTCACCCGTACCGGCGGACTCGCGTCCGTTGATGAAGTGGTTGATCAGGGTCAGTGTCGCTGTTGACATGGTTAACGCAGTTTTTCCTTAGAAAGTGAGGGAGGGCTCAGCATTCGGTACAAAGCCCAGGGACTTGTCCACGACGTTTTCCAGTGGTTCGCCGTTGCAGTACCGCTTCAGGTTGTCCACGAAGAGCTTGGCGAGATCATCGAGATAGTCCTCGGTGTCCCCGCTCATATGCGGGGTAATGATGACGTTCTCCAAGCTCCACAGCGGATGCCCCTCCGGCAGCGGCTCCGGGTCGACAACGTCCAGGGCAGCACCGGCGATGGAGCCCGATTTCAGCGCGTGAGTCAGCGCAGCAGTATCCACCAGCTGGCCCCGGCCGACGTTGATGAGCCGCGATGAAGGCTTCATTGCGGCAAGCACTTCTCCGTCGACCAGTCCCCTGGTATCGGTGGTCAGCGGTGCCGCCAGGACGACGTAGTCGTACGCACCCGCCACTTTGGACAGCTCACGGGACGAGTGGATCTGATCGAAGTCTGCATCCCCCGGCCGGCTGCTCCGGCCGGCGCCGTCCACCTCCATCCCGACGGCCCGGAACAGGCGGGCGATTTCGCGCCCGATCGACCCGGTGCCCACCACCAGTGCGGTCTGGCCCTGGATCTTGCGGGTGACCCTGTGCTGCCAGCGCTGTTGCTGCTGCAGCCGAAAGGAACCCTGCGCGTCCTTGGCGATGTCCAGCACAAAGCCCAGCGTAAACTCCGCGATGGCCCGGCTGAGGACCCCGCGCGAATTCGTGTAGGTGACGTTGCTCTGGATTAGTTCATCGAACATCAGCTGGCTCACACCCGCCGCCGTAACATGCACCCACTTCAGGGTAGAGGCAGCGCCCCAGTTCTCCCTGAGCGCCGGCGAGAAGGAGTGCCACTGATACAGCACGTCCGCACCGTCCATGGCCTTCGCCAGGCCATCAGCCTTGGTCAGCCGGACCTCTGCGAGCTCCTCAACCTCTGCCAGCCGCGGCGGTAAAGCCTCCCGATACAGCGCCGCAACAACCGGGCGCCGGCCACCCATTGCACTGCTCATGCGGAAATCCCGGCTGTGGCTGTCGGTGAGTTCTCCCCCAGGCCCAGAATCTTCTGCCTGGGGGGCTCTCCAAGGTTGATGATGGTGTTTTTCGGTTCGGTCATCTCCCGGACGGCATGCCGGACGCCTTCGCGGCCTACCCCGGATTTTTTGAACCCGCCAAAGGGCATGGAGTCGATGCGGACGTCGCTGGTCTCGTTGATGACCACGGCGCCGACGTGCAGCTTGTCCGCGATGGCCAGCGCCTGGTCGATGGACTGGGTGAAGACGCCTGCCTGCAGCCCGTACTCGGAGTCGTTCGCCGCGAGGATGGCATCCTGGACATCGTCGAACGGCAGGATGCTGACCACGGGCCCGAACACCTCATCGCGGATGACCCGGCATTCCGAGGGCACGTCCGTCAGCACGGTGGGCTCATAGTACGCCCCGCGCCGCTGGCCGCCGGCGTGCAGGGTGGCACCGGCCGCTGTGGCTTCTTCCACCCATTCCTCGACCCGCCGGGCCTCTGCCTCGGAAATCAGCGGCCCAATATCGGTGGTCCGGTCCAGCTTGGGTCCTGTCTTCAGCGACTTGGTCTCGCGGGCGGCCTGCTCCACTACCTGTTCGAAGAGCGAGGCGTGAACGTACACCCGCTGCACCGAGAGGCAGTTCTGGCCGGCCACACCAAAGGCTCCGGCCACGATCGCCGTCGCCGCGGCCTCGGGGTCCGCGTCCGCGCAGACAATCGTTGCATTGTTGCCGCCGAGTTCGGAGAGGATCTTCTTCGCCCCCGCCGCGGCGGCAATACGGTCGGCCGTGGCGGGGCCGCCCGTGAAGGAGATCAGGTCCACCCGCTCATCGGTGACAAGTGCTTCGGAAACGCCCGGTCCGGAGACGATCGCTGCAATGCGACCCGACGGGACACCCGCTTCCAGCAGTAGCTGCACCAGCGCCAGCCCGCTAAGCGGCGTGCGTCCGGAAGGCTTCAGCACGACGCCGTTGCCCCCGATCAGCGCCGGGCCCAGCTTGTGTGCCACCAGGTTCAGCGGATCATTAAACGGTGTGATGGCCGCGACGATGCCAACCGGCTTGCGGCTGTACCAGCCGATCTTGTTGGCTCCGGCCAGGCTGTCCTCAAACCCCAGGGTCTCCCCCGACAGCTCCTCGGACGCCGCGGCGGAAAGCCGAAGGGTTTCAATGCAGCGGCGCACCTCTCGCTCGGCTTCGGAGATGGTCTTGCTGCTCTCCGCCGCGATGATCTTGGCGAACCGGGCAGACTGCTCGCCCAGAAGCAGCACAGCCCTCTCCAGGGCCTGGCGGCGGGCCCGCACCGGCCAGTCCTCTACCTGCAGGTGCCGGTGGATATGCGTGATGGCACGCTCCACGTCCCCGGCCGTGGAGCTGCAGACCCGCCCCACCAGGAAACCGTCCTGGGGGTCCCGGACTTCCAGCGTCATCTCATCGCTCTGCCACTGCCCTTCAAAGAAGGCACCTCCGGGGAGGTTGGCAACTGCTGATCGGCTGTCCCCTGTTTCCGGGCGCGCGTCATCGAGGCTTGTAAATGGCAGCATATGATCCCTTGCCTAGGTGATGTATCTGGTTAATCTGAAGCCGGGCAGCCGATTGATTCGGCTGCCCGGCTTTTCAGGGTGTTACTTGACTCGGTCGATGATCTTGGCGGCGGCCCCGATGAAGGGCAGGAACCAGGGCGGGCCGAAGTGTCCGGGTACGGGCGGGTTTTTGAGGTC
>NZ_JBIVOO010000029.1:0-4422 GCF_044754165.1 Arthrobacter sp. NPDC093139 | reverse complement strand
TGCTTCTTGAAAGTCGGCCACTGCTCCTCAGAGATACGGCCATCCAGCAGACGACGCGTAGTGGGATCAATATCGAAGTTGATAAGCGTGCCATAGACATCAAAAGAGATGTACTTCGGCCGGGAGTTAGTCGTTGCCATGATTCATCCGTTCGTCGAAGTTGTTCGGAAGGCCCGGGGCGCCGAGCCTCTGCGGGGTCCAAGGCATGTTCAGATCATGTGGATTCTGCCCATATGGGAACTCTGCTGCCGATACGTCGACTGTAGAACCCAAAATTGTAAATTGTCAACAGTTTTGATCCCCCTGAGCCGACTCGTACAGGCCGCGAATTTTTCGGTCGTCAATTGTTGACAATCGGCACGGAAGGATGTTGCATTGGCTTAGATGCGGAACGAGACGCGGATCACACGCCGCATGAGATGCAGTCGTTTTGGCGGATCCAATCCAGCTGAATCCATTCGAAGGGAACCACTATGAAGACCATCAATAAAGTCCAGACTGCGGCCGCAGGGCTTGCTGTCCTGCTGGCCCTCACTGCCTGTGGCGGCCCGGCCACCGGCACCCAGGGCGCGGACATTCCCAAGACGCAGAACACCCGTGACATCTCCGAGGGTGTCCAGCCGGATCCGGCCGCGGTGGCGCTGCTGCCGGAGTCCTACAAGGCCAAGGGTGAAATCACGGTGGCGATGGATTTGAGCTCCCCGCCGATGACGTTCCTGGCTGAGGACAACACCACGCCGATTGGCGTGAACCCGGACCTCGCCCGGCTGGTGGCCAAGAAGCTGGGGCTGAAGCTGAAGTTCGAGAACACCGCGTTTGACACGATCATTCCCGGCATCGACGGCGGCCGCTACGACTTCACCGCCACCACCATGTCTGCCACGCCCGAGCGGCTGAAGGTCCTGGACATGATCAACTACCTCAAGGGCGGCTCGGCCGTGGCGGTACCGCACGGCAACCCGAACAATCTGACCAACGACACGCTCTGTGGCAAGAACATCGGCGTGACCAAGGGCTCCACGCAGCAGCTGAAGCACCTGCCGAACGTCTCGAAGTGGACCTGTGAGGAAAAGGGCAAGCCGGCCATCAACGGCGTCACGCTGCCCAACGTCCAGGAGGCCCTGACGCAGCTGGACTCCAAGCGGATCGACGGCGTCTTCTACGACGCCAGCGCCCTGGCCTGGGCCAACGAGCAGCAGCCCAACCACTTCACCATCCTGGAACCGAGGATGGATACCCGCACCAACACCAACGTCGCCATGGGTGTGAAGAAGGGCTCACCGCTGACCCCGGCCCTGCAGAAGGCCATCCAGTCCGTCCTGGAGAGCCCGGAATACAAGGAATCGCTGGAGTACTGGGGCCTGGCCGAATCAGCCATCACTGAAGCCAAAATCCGCTAAGGGACGTCCATGCAGCAAACAACTATGGAAAGAAGTGGCCCCGGCATGAACGGGAAAGAGTCACATCTCAAGCCCCGGCTCCGGCGGCGCAGCGCTTTTGAGTATGTCGCGTGGGTGGTCTGCAGCCTGATCGGCATCGGCATCCTGGTCTCGGTATCGACCAACCCCAACTTCAAGTGGGGCACGGTTGTCCGGTACTTCACCTACGAAACGATCCTGCGTGGGCTGATGCTCACCATTTTCCTCACGATTGCCAGCATGGCCCTCGGAACGCTCCTGGGCCTGGCCTTGGCCATCATGAGGTCCTCGAGCATCAAACCGGTCGCCGCCACAGCCAGCGCCTACATCACTCTGTTCCGCGGCACCCCTGTCCTGGTGCAGTTGATTTTCTGGTTCAACGTCGCCGCGCTGTACCCGAACCTGACCATCGGCATCCCGTTCACCAACATCGGCACCGCCGTCGACGTGAACGCCCTGATGGCGCCGATCACCGCGGCCCTGGTCGGCCTGACGCTGAACGAGGCCGCCTACATGGCCGAGATCATCCGCGGCGGGTTCTCCTCGGTCGGCAAGGGCCAGATCGAGGCCGCCGACTCCCTGGGCATGAGCAGCTCCATGAAGATGCGCAAGGTCATCATCCCCCAGGCGATGCCCTCGATCATCCCCGCCACCGGCAACCAGGTCATCGGCATGTTCAAGGAAACCTCCCTGGTCAGCGTGCTGGGCGTCGCCGAACTGCTCCAAAGCGCCCAGCTCATCTACGCCCGCACCTACGAGACCATCCCGCTGCTGATCGTCGCCAGCCTGTGGTACCTCGTGATGACCCTGCTGCTGAGCTACCCGCAGTCCAAGCTCGAGCAAAAATACTCCCGCACAACCTCCCGGCTCCCCCGGAAAGCAAAAGTTGTGCTGACCGAACCGGAAGGGACCCTGCGATGAGCAACGACGGCACCATTCACGCCCGCGGAATCCGTAAGTCCTTCGGACACAAGACAGTCCTGAAAGACATCAACCTGGACATCGCCAGCGGAGAGATCTGCTGCATCATCGGCCCCAGCGGCTCCGGCAAGTCCACGTTGCTGCGCTGTATCAACGGCCTGGAGACGGTCGACACCGGGGTCCTCAAAGTCAACGGCGAGGACTTTGGCTATTACGAGACGGACCATGCTTACCTCGCGGTAAGCCGAAAGAAGCTCGCTGAGCAGCGCACCAGGGTCGGCATGGTCTTCCAGCAGTTCAACCTCTTCCCCAACATGACTGCGCAGGAAAACGTCATGTCCGGGCCGGTGCTGGTCAAGGGCGCTGACAAGAAAGAGTCCGCCAAGCGGGCCCACGAACTGCTGGCCAGTGTCGGCCTGGCCGGGTTCGGGGACTACTACCCCGCCCAACTGTCCGGCGGGCAGCAGCAGCGCGTAGCGATCGCCCGGTCCCTGGCCATGGACCCCGAGATCATCCTGTTTGATGAACCCACCTCCGCGCTGGACCCCGAAAAGGTCGGCGAGGTGCTCATGGTCATGCAGGAGCTGGCGAAGAAAGGCATGACCATGGTCGTCGTCACCCACGAAATGGGTTTCGCCCGCGAAGTCGCGGACTCCGTGATCTTCATGGATGACGGCTACGTGGTCGAACGCGGCGACGCCCGGGAAATCCTGTCCAACCCCAAGGAGCCCCGCACGCAGGCCTTCCTGGAAATGGTGCTCTAGGCATGGACGGAACAGTCGCGATCATTGGCCTGGGCAGCATCGGCAGCATGGCCCTGTGGCAGGCCTCCCGCCTGTCCGACTCTGTCACCGGGTTCGAGGCCCAGACTCCAGGCCATGCCCGAAGCGCCGTGGGCGGTGATACGCGACTGTTCCGAATGCTGTACCGGGGAGTGCCCGACTATTACCCGATCCTGGAGCGTTCCCGGGACCTCTGGGCCGAGCTTGAAGAAGAAACCGGCCAGAACATCCTGACCCGCTGCGGCGGGCTGTCCATCGGAACCAAAGACGGCGCCTACCTCTCGGCCCTGCTGGAAACCACCCGGACCAACGGCGCCGAGCACGAAATCCTCAGCCGCGAGGAGATGGCCGAACGCTACCCGCAGCACAACCTCCGGCCCGACGACATCGCCGTCTATGACCCCAACGCCGGCGCCCTGCGCACCGACCGCGCCGTCACCGCGGCGGTCGCCGCCGCCCAGGCCAACGGCGCGACCATCCACACGAACACCCCCATCGACGGCATCACCGAAACCGCCGACGGCGTGGTTGTCACCTCCGGCGAGAAGTCCTGGACCTTCGAGAACGTCATCGTCTCCTCCGGCGGCTGGTCCCAGCAGCTCATGCCCGACTACCTGAAGGCAGCAACCCAGACCAAGCGGATCTTTCTGACCTGGTTCGTCGCCCGGAACGCGGAAGAATTCTCCCCGGAGAAATTCCCCATCTTCATCCGCATCTACGAGGACCGCTCCATGTACGGCGCGCCCGCGGTTGACGGGGTGACCGTCAAGGCAACCCTGGACGGCCGCGGCGGACCAACACCGGACCCGAACGCCGTGCCCAGGGAACTGACTCCCGCGGAAATTACCGAGACGACCGAAACCGTCACGGAGTTCTTCCCCGGGCTGTTCCCCAATGTCGTCCGCTCCGACGCCTTCCCGGACCTCTTCACCAAAGACGGCAACCCCCTCCTTGGCCGGCTCACGGAAAACAGCAGGATCTACTGCGCCACCGGCTTCTCCGGCGGCGGCTTCAAAAACGCCACCGGATTCGGACAGATCGCGGCCCATGAAGCCCTCGGCAAGCAGACCTTTGACGGCCTCGACTTCGTGCGGCCACAACGATTCAAGACCAGCGTACGGATCCAAGAAAAACACTGAGAGAGTCGGCATCGCGTATTGTTGATAATCTACAGTTCCTCAGAAAGTATTAGCCATGGCAACTCTTAGTCCCCTCCTTAAGCAGGCCACTCCTGTCGTCGTTGAATCCGCGCTCGGAAGCTGGATCGACGCGACCGATGGTAAGAAGTACCTGGATTTCAC
>NZ_JBIVOO010000028.1:0-4608 GCF_044754165.1 Arthrobacter sp. NPDC093139 | reverse complement strand
TCGGTAACCAGCTCCTCGCCGGCCCCCTCTCGGCGACTTAGAAAACAATACACCCACCAACCCCCCACCGCAAACCCACCCAAACACCCCACCACACACCCCAAAAACCCGCGCCAGCCCGCGGAACTTCGGCGGAACGGAAGCGCACGCCGGGCGGATTCGAAGCTATTTGCCTGCTATGGAGCGCGTCACATTCCGGCCGTGCTCCTGTGGACCGTGAGCGTGCTCCTGATGGAACGTGATTCCGAGCCATCAACGCGTGACTTCAAGGACCAGGGTGAAGTCTGCATCCCGTCGGTGGATCAGGTAGGCCTCCAGAACTCCAGGACCGCAGGCGCCGGTTCCCACTCCGCGTTGGACGTGGTCGAGATAGACGTAGGTGCACCCGTCCGGCACCAGGTCCGGCTGGTGATTGGCGGCATCAAGCGCAGTCTGGCTGTACGGCCTGACTGTCAGTGCGAAGCGTTCCCCAGTGACGGCCAGGCTGCCGGCGCCCAGGTCCAGCGTTGCGCTGTGTACAGCCGCGCGGGCACCGGACTCCTGCGGCCGGACGTAGTCAACGGACATGTCGGCGGCGGGCAGCGAATGCCACCCCTTGCGCGTGCCTTGTCCCGTATCCGGATAAGCCTGATGGGGCCCTTGTCCAAACCAGTCAACGCGCCGGGGTTCGGTGCCCAAAACGAGCTCCAGTCCGATCCGCGCCCAGGGCACGTCGCGTCCCCTATCGGTCCAGTCCCCGTCAGGACACACTCGGGTCCGCAGGCTGAGCCTTCCGCCGTCGCTGGTCCAGAGGTAATCCACAAACACGCCGTACTGCTTATCCGCAATGCCCACCCGCGTCCTGATCTCCAGTGACGCGCCGCCGTCCGCGTGGGGCACAGCTGATATGCCGATGAGGCGGGAGTGCAGCCGGTTGAGGCCGGCCTCGACCCACCGCTGCGCGAGGGTGCGGGCCTCGGGGCTACCCCACCAGTCCACTCCGTGGTCGTTATCCGTGGGAGCGCGCCACAGTACAAGCCGCAGGTCATTCACCGGCAGCCCGCCCAGGCGGGTCAGCGCCCCGGTGGCCCGTGAGAAGGTCGCCGGACCCAGCCGCAGCTCACCGGCTCCGGCCTCGGCCACGATTTCAGTCGCACGGACCTGAGGGACTTCGGGCTGGTTGATGAATGCCTGGCCCCACGCGAGCTCATGCCCCGCGGCGGCCCACTCAGTGTCCTCCGCCAGCTCGGCCCGGATTGTCAGCACGGCGGGCGCATCGGCGGCAAGCTCAGCCAGTCCTGCTTGCAGCGCAATGGTGGATTCACTGCGGGGCGCCAGCGGCGCGACGTCCACCGGACCGCTGTCGAGAGTGCCGCCGTCGACCTCGACGGTGTAGCGGAACCGGACAGCGGAAGTGTCCGCGAAGTCGAACTTGTTGGCAATGGTGACGGTGGTCCAGTCCGCCGCGATGGCAATGGCCAGCGGCTCAATGACCTTCTTGAAGTCCAGCAGCGCGGGCCTGGGCTTTCGGCTGGCATCGACGAGGCCATCCGTGACGAAATTGCCGTCGTGAATTTCCTCACCGAAGTCGCCGCCGTAGGCGAAGTACTCGCGGCCGTCGTTACCGGTGCGCGTGATGCCGTGCTCCAGCCATTCCCAGACGAAGCCGCCCATGAGCCGCGGATAGCGGTCGAAGAGTTCCTGGTACTCGGTCATGCCGCCCGGGCCGTTGCCCATCGCGTGCACATATTCGCAAAGGACAAAGGGCATGGCGCGCCGCCGGGCGTCGAGCTCGGGATCGTCCAGGGCAGGCTCCATCCGCTGACCGATCAGCGCGGTCTCGGCCTGATCGGCGTACATCCGCGAGTAGATGTCCACGTAGGGCGAGCTCCAGTCGCCCTCGTAGTGGATGGGCCGGGAGGGGTCTCGGTGCTTTGTCCAGCGGGACATGGCCGCCAGGTTCTGCCCCGTGCCGGACTCGTTCCCCAGCGACCACATGATCACAGAGGCGTGGTTCTTGTCCCGCTCAACAGTGCGCCACATCCGGTCCAGCAGCGCCGGCTGCCACTGCGGGTCGTCACTGGGATTCTGCTTCCATCCGGCGCTTTCGAAGCCGTGGGTCTCCAGATCGCATTCCAGCACCACGTAGAAGCCCAGCCGGTCCGCGAGGGCCAGGAATTCCGGGTGCGGCGGGTAATGGGAGGTGCGGATGGCGTTGATGTTGTGCTGTTTCATCAGCCGCAGCTCAGCCTCCATGACCTCGCGCGGAACCGCGCGCCCCAGCCGCGGATCGTGTTCATGCCGGTTTACGCCGCGCAGCAGGATCCGCCGGCCGTTGACCTTGAACTGCGCGTCCTCGATCGTGATGGAGCGGAAGCCCACCTGTAGGTTTACGGTCTCGCCGGCGGTGCTGACCGTGGCCCCGTACAGTCTCGGGAGCTCGGCGGACCACGGGTCCACCCCAGGGATGGGCAGCTCGCTTCCGGCCGCGAGCTCCAGCCCCAGCTCGGGAAGGCGTACGACGGCGTCAATCGCCTTTCCGCCCCGGGTCGCCTCCACCATGAGGAGCCCTTGCCCGGTGACATGGTCGTATCCCGCATGGACAAAGACATCGTCGATTCCATCACTGGGGCGCGCCTGCAGCGTGACATCACGGAAGATTCCCGGCAGCCACCACATGTCCTGGTCTTCGAGGTAGCTGGCGGCCGAGAACTGCGCAACGCGCACGGCCAGGGTGTTCCGCCCGGGGACCAGGACGTTGGTAACGTCGAACTCGTGCGCCAGGCGGCTGCCGCGGGTAGTGCCGAGCCTGGTTCCGTTCAGCCACACGGTGCCGGCAGACTCGATGCCGTCAAACCGCAGGACGGACCGCGGAAAGAACTCGGGCCCGGCATCGAACTCCACAAGATGGTCGCCGATCGGGTTCCTGTCCGGAACGTGGGGAGGCTCAACTGCGAACGGGTACTGCACATTCGTGTACCAGGGCGAGCCGTGTCCGTGCATCGGCCAGCTGGACGGCACCGGTAAATCCACGAAGCCAGCCACGCCATGGCCCAGCTGCCAGCCGTCCAAAGGTGCCAGCCTGGGCCCGCCGTGGAGCCGGAACTTCCACGTGCCGTTTAGGACCTTGCGGGCCGCATCGCTGTCGAGGTAGGCGCGCGCGGGAAGAGCGCCATCGGCGGGTGCCACCGATTCGAGCTCCCTGACCTGCCCTGCCCCGATGTCCAGATGGCGGCCGGCGGAACCGGCCGGCCGTGAACCAGCGGGCGCCGTGGATGAATCGACTGACATGTTTGTCCCTGGGCTGGATGTTGGATGCATCTTCGTGAACGTTCACGAACCCGTCCAAGACTACTGTGGTCGGAGTCATTTGGGTAGGGGAGCCGTCCGGTCAGGCGGACTGGCGCAGCACCAGATGGTGGCGGAGCACCAACTCCGAACCCGGTCCACCGGGCTCGATGGCACCGGTGAGCAGGCCGTCCAGAAGTTCGACGGCGGCCCTTCCCACCTCTCGCAGGTCCAGTGCGAGGGTGGTGAGCTCCGGCGTCAGCAGTTCCCCGAGCGGAATGCCGTCCATGCCGATCACGGCGCAATCCGCAGGGACAGCGTGGCCCGACTCGGCCAGGGCCTTCAGAGTGCCCGCGGCCATCAGGTCGTTGAACACCACTATCGCGTCTGTGCCGGGGTGTTCCTCGAGCAGCCGGCGCGTGGCGTGGCGGGCATCCGCTGCCGACTCAGGTGATACGGACACCGCCAGCGCCACGCCGGAGGCAGCGGCGCTGCGGGCAAAGGCGCGGCCGCGTGCAGTCACTCCGCCCAACGCGGAGACTGTTGCACTCCCCCGCTCCCCTGTGGGTGCCGACACTGCGGCATGGCCGGCGCCTGAATCTGCACGGTCGATGTATGCGAGTTGGCGGCAGCCCCTGGCCTGCAGGTGGTCCAGGGCGGCGCGCGCGGCATGGCCGTAGTCAAAGGAGATCCGGCCTGAGGCTGACCCTGACGGCTGGTCGAGAACAACAAGGGGCCGGGGGCCAAGAATGGCATGCGCTTCGTCCGTGGCGCCACCAAGGTATCCGATCACGCCGTCCACCTGGGGCGCGAGATGCTCCACCGACTCCACGCCTGTGGCACCGCCATGCCCGTAGTCATCCATGACGACGTGCCAGCCTCGCTGCGTGGCCAGCTCGACGACGCTGGAGGCGAATGCCGGATAGTACGGGTTAGTGAGATCCGGAATCGCGAGACCCACCGACGTTCCCGGCCCCTGGACAAGCCCCTTGGCGAAGCGGCTGGGCGTGTACCCCAGTTCGCGCGCAAGTTCCTGGACCCGTTGGCGAGTCTCCGGCCGAATGCCCGGCATCGCGTTCATGGCCCGGGTCACGGTTTGCCGGGAGACGCCGGCCGCGGCGGCCACGTCAAGGATGGTGGCACGTCTTGCCGGTCCGGCGGATGCACCCGGGCCGCGGCCGGACGAGGCGTCACCGGAAGGAGGGGTCATAGTTGGTAAGTCTAGAGGCCGGCCTGCGGTCCGGTTGGCCGGCGTTGGTTGGGTGTTTAAATGCGGGAGAGCCCCGACCGTGTGGTTGGGGCTCTCGACCGTGTAATGGTTGTCCGGCGGTGACCTACTCT
>NZ_JBIVOO010000027.1:3118-4843 GCF_044754165.1 Arthrobacter sp. NPDC093139 | reverse complement strand
TGTGTCTGTTGTTTGAGAACTCAATAGTGTGCCAAGTTTGTTGATACCGATTTTTTATGAATTGGTTGATTTGCCGGGCCTGTCCGCCCCTGTGGGTGGGTCTGGTTTTTTAGCTGGTTTCAAATTTTGTGCAGCCGGGTTCCGCGTTATTTCCGTGGTTCTTGGTTGTGTCTGTTTTACTTCAACGGAGAGTTTGATCCTGGCTCAGGATGAACGCTGGCGGCGTGCTTAACACATGCAAGTCGAACGATGATCCGGTGCTTGCACCGGGGATTAGTGGCGAACGGGTGAGTAACACGTGAGTAACCTGCCCTTAACTCTGGGATAAGCCTGGGAAACTGGGTCTAATACCGGATATGACTCCTCATCGCATGGTGGGGGGTGGAAAGCTTTTGTGGTTTTGGATGGACTCGCGGCCTATCAGCTTGTTGGTGAGGTAATGGCTCACCAAGGCGACGACGGGTAGCCGGCCTGAGAGGGTGACCGGCCACACTGGGACTGAGACACGGCCCAGACTCCTACGGGAGGCAGCAGTGGGGAATATTGCACAATGGGCGCAAGCCTGATGCAGCGACGCCGCGTGAGGGATGACGGCCTTCGGGTTGTAAACCTCTTTCAGTAGGGAAGAAGCGAAAGTGACGGTACCTGCAGAAGAAGCGCCGGCTAACTACGTGCCAGCAGCCGCGGTAATACGTAGGGCGCAAGCGTTATCCGGAATTATTGGGCGTAAAGAGCTCGTAGGCGGTTTGTCGCGTCTGCCGTGAAAGTCCGGGGCTCAACTCCGGATCTGCGGTGGGTACGGGCAGACTAGAGTGATGTAGGGGAGACTGGAATTCCTGGTGTAGCGGTGAAATGCGCAGATATCAGGAGGAACACCGATGGCGAAGGCAGGTCTCTGGGCATTAACTGACGCTGAGGAGCGAAAGCATGGGGAGCGAACAGGATTAGATACCCTGGTAGTCCATGCCGTAAACGTTGGGCACTAGGTGTGGGGGACATTCCACGTTTTCCGCGCCGTAGCTAACGCATTAAGTGCCCCGCCTGGGGAGTACGGCCGCAAGGCTAAAACTCAAAGGAATTGACGGGGGCCCGCACAAGCGGCGGAGCATGCGGATTAATTCGATGCAACGCGAAGAACCTTACCAAGGCTTGACATGGACCGGACCGCCGCAGAAATGTGGTTTCCCCTTTGGGGCCGGTTCACAGGTGGTGCATGGTTGTCGTCAGCTCGTGTCGTGAGATGTTGGGTTAAGTCCCGCAACGAGCGCAACCCTCGTTCCATGTTGCCAGCGCGTAATGGCGGGGACTCATGGGAGACTGCCGGGGTCAACTCGGAGGAAGGTGGGGACGACGTCAAATCATCATGCCCCTTATGTCTTGGGCTTCACGCATGCTACAATGGCCGGTACAAAGGGTTGCGATACTGTGAGGTGGAGCTAATCCCAAAAAGCCGGTCTCAGTTCGGATTGGGGTCTGCAACTCGACCCCATGAAGTCGGAGTCGCTAGTAATCGCAGATCAGCAACGCTGCGGTGAATACGTTCCCGGGCCTTGTACACACCGCCCGTCAAGTCACGAAAGTTGGTAACACCCGAAGCCGGTGGCCTAACCCCTTGTGGGAGGGAGCTGTCGAAGGTGGGACTGGCGATTGGGACTAAGTCGTAACAAGGTAGCCGTACCGGAAGGTGCGGCTGGATCACCTCCTTTCTAAGGAGCACCTACAGAC
>NZ_JBIVOO010000027.1:1600-3023 GCF_044754165.1 Arthrobacter sp. NPDC093139 | reverse complement strand
GGGGTGCGAGTGCAGGTATAGGTGAACGGTCTTGAAAGGCCGGCCGGAGAGGGTGTGAGCCCCGTAACCGTAATGCTGTGCACCGCCTGGGAGGTATCCCAAGTAGCACGGGGCCCGAGAAATCCCGTGTGAATCTGTCAGGACCACCTGATAAGCCTAAATACTCCCTAATGACCGATAGCGGACCAGTACCGTGAGGGAAAGGTGAAAAGTACCCCGGGAGGGGAGTGAAACAGTACCTGAAACCGTGTGCTTACAATCCGTCGGAGCAACCGCACCTTGTGTGCATAGTAGTTGTGACGGCGTGCCTTTTGAAGAATGAGCCTGCGAGTTAGTGTTACGTCGCGAGGTTAACCCGTGTGGGGAAGCCGTAGCGAAAGCGAGTCTGAACAGGGCGTTGCAGTGGCGTGATCTAGACCCGAAGCGAAGTGATCTACCCATGGCCAGGTTGAAGCGACGGTAAGACGTCGTGGAGGACCGAACCCACTTCAGTTGAAAATGGAGGGGATGAGCTGTGGGTAGGGGTGAAAGGCCAATCAAACTTCGTGATAGCTGGTTCTCCCCGAAATGCATTTAGGTGCAGCGTTGCGTGTTTCTTGCTGGAGGTAGAGCTACTGGATGGCTAATGGGCCCTACAAGGTTACTGACGTCAGCCAAACTCCGAATGCCGGTAAGTGAGAGCGCAGCAGTGAGACTGTGGGGGATAAGCTTCATAGTCGAGAGGGAAACAGCCCAGACCACCAACTAAGGCCCCTAAGCGTGTGCTAAGTGGGAAAGGATGTGGAGTTGCGAAGACAACCAGGAGGTTGGCTTAGAAGCAGCCATCCTTAAAAGAGTGCGTAATAGCTCACTGGTCAAGTGATTCCGCGCCGACAATGTAGCGGGGCTCAAGTACACCGCCGAAGTTGTGGCATTCACATATGTTCTAAGCCTTTGTGGTTCAGGAGTGTGGATGGGTAGGGGAGCGTCGTGTGGGCGGTGAAGTCGCGGTGTAAACCAGCGGTGGAGCCTACACGAGTGAGAATGCAGGCATGAGTAGCGAAAGACGGGTGAGAAACCCGTCCGCCGGATGATCAAGGGTTCCAGGGTCAAGCTAATCTGCCCTGGGTAAGTCGGGACCTAAGGCGAGGCCGACAGGCGTAGTCGATGGACAACGGGTTGATATTCCCGTACCGGCGAAAAACCGCCCATGCTGAACAGGGGATACTAACCGCCCGAAGCCTGCCCTAGCACCCTTGTGGTGTGTGGGTTTTGGTGGAGCGCGGGACCTGATCCTGGGAGGCAAGCGTATTAACAGGTGTGACGCAGGAAGGTAGCCGAGCCGGGCGATGGTTGTCCCGGTCTAAGGATGTAGGGTCAGGGATTGGTAAATCCGTTCCTGTGTGTTCGATCACGCTCCTGAGATCTGATGGGACCCCCGCAT
>NZ_JBIVOO010000027.1:0-1506 GCF_044754165.1 Arthrobacter sp. NPDC093139 | reverse complement strand
GTCATGGGGGGATTCGGTGATCCTATGCTGCCTAGAAAAGCATCGGCGCGAGGTTTTAGCCGCCCGTACCCCAAACCGACACAGGTGATCAGGTAGAGAATACTAAGGCGATCGAGAGAATTATGGTTAAGGAACTCGGCAAAATGCCCCCGTAACTTCGGGAGAAGGGGGGCCCCAACCTTGACCACCACTTGCTGGTGGGAGGGGATCGGGGCCGCAGAGACCAGGGGGAAGCGACTGTTTACTAAAAACACAGGTCCGTGCGAAGTCGCAAGACGATGTATACGGACTGACTCCTGCCCGGTGCTGGAAGGTTAAGAGGACCGGTTAGCCGCAAGGCGAAGCTGAGAATTTAAGCCCCAGTAAACGGCGGTGGTAACTATAACCATCCTAAGGTAGCGAAATTCCTTGTCGGGTAAGTTCCGACCTGCACGAATGGAGTAACGACTTCCCCGCTGTCTCAACCATAAACTCGGCGAAATTGCAGTACGAGTAAAGATGCTCGTTACGCGCAGCAGGACGGAAAGACCCCGAGACCTTTACTATAGTTTGGTATTGGTGTTCGGAGTGGCTTGTGTAGGATAGGTGGGAGACGTTGAAGCCCGGACGCCAGTTCGGGTGGAGTCATCGTTGAAATACCACTCTGGTCACTTTGGACATCTAACTTCGGCCCGTAATCCGGGTCAGGGACAGTGCCTGATGGGTAGTTTAACTGGGGCGGTTGCCTCCTAAAAAGTAACGGAGGCGCCCAAAGGTTCCCTCAGCCTGGTTGGCAATCAGGTGTCGAGTGTAAGTGCACAAGGGAGCTTGACTGTGAGAGAGACATCTCGAGCAGGGACGAAAGTCGGGACTAGTGATCCGGCGGTACATTGTGGAATGGCCGTCGCTCAACGGATAAAAGGTACCTCGGGGATAACAGGCTGATCTTGCCCAAGAGTCCATATCGACGGCATGGTTTGGCACCTCGATGTCGGCTCGTCGCATCCTGGGGCTGGAGTAGGTCCCAAGGGTTGGGCTGTTCGCCCATTAAAGCGGTACGCGAGCTGGGTTTAGAACGTCGTGAGACAGTTCGGTCCCTATCCGCTGCGCGCGCAGGAAATTTGAGAAGGGCTGTCCTTAGTACGAGAGGACCGGGACGGACGAACCTCTGGTGTGTCAGTTGTACTGCCAAGTGCACCGCTGATTAGCTACGTTCGGATGGGATAACCGCTGAAAGCATCTAAGCGGGAAGCTCGCTTCGAGATGAGATTTCCATACACCTTGTGTGTGAGAGGCCCCCAGCCAGACCACTGGGTTGATAGGCCGGATGTGGAAGCGAGGACTAACGACTCGTGAAGCTGACCGGTACTAATAGGCCGATAACTTACACCACACACCACTGCGTGAACGGCATTCAAAAGACGTTCACACCAAGCACTGGTAAAAAGATACACAAGACTGCCCGCGTCCACTATGTGGTTCCCAACCAACAAACCCGTCCCCGGTTTTGCTGGCCCAGGAACCGAA
>NZ_JBIVOO010000026.1:0-6211 GCF_044754165.1 Arthrobacter sp. NPDC093139 | reverse complement strand
TCGATGGCGGCGCGGGCGTCGTCCGGGCCGCCATCGGCCACATGCGCTATGACCTCATGCGTGGCCGGGTTCTCGACCGCGAACGTGGCGCCATTGCTGGCCGGTCGCCAGACGCCGTCGATGAACAAATCCGTGTGAAGACTTGAGGGATCGAATGAGGGGTTCATGAGCTGCTTTCAAAGATCGTAGGGAAGAGCCATTCTCAAAGAGGATTAAGCGGTGGCTGCCTTGAGCGCCTGGCGGAACCTGGACAGGCCGGACTGGATCTCATCCGCGCTGACGTTGAGCGCCGGGATGACGCGGATGACGTTGCCGTGCGGTCCGCAGGTGAGGAGGAGGAGTTCTTCCTTGATGGCTGCCTGCTGGACGGCGAGGGCGGTGGCGGCGTCGGGGGTGTTGTCCGGTGCGGTGAATTCGATGGACTGCATCAGGCCCCGGCCGCGGACGTCTCCGACTGCTGCGAAGTCGGTCTTGAAGGTTTCCAGGCCGGCGCGCAGTTCATCGCCGCGGACCAGGGCGTTGGTGACCAGGTTTTCGCGTTCGATGACGCCCAGGGTGGCCACGCCCGCGGCGGCGGCGACGGCGTTTCCGCCGTAGGTGCCGCCCTGGGAGCCGGGCCAGGCCTTGCCCATGAGCTCGGTCGAGGCGGCAATCGCGGAGATCGGGAAGCCGCTGGCAATGCCCTTCGCGGTGATGACGACGTCGGGGGTGATCCCGGCCCAGTCGTGTCCCCAGAACTTGCCGGTGCGTCCGACGCCGGCCTGGACTTCGTCCACGATGAGCACGATGCCGTGCTTGTCGGCGCGTTCCCGCAGGCCCTGCAGGAAGGCAGGGGGAGTGGGGATGTAGCCGCCGTCGCCCAGGACGGGTTCGATGATGAAGCCGGCGGTGTCACTGGGGCTGCTGATGCTGACCAGGAGGTGGTCCAGTTCCTTCAGCGCGAAAGCAACCGCTGTTGCCTCGTCCCAGCCGTAGCGGTAGGCGTGGGGGAAGGGGGAAATGTGCACCCCGCCCATCAGCGGAGAGAATCCGGAGCGGAACTTGGTGCCGGCCGTGGTGAGTGAGGCCGCGCCGACGGTCCTGCCGTGGAAACCGCCGTGGAAGGAGATGATGTTGGGCCGTCCCGTGGCCATGCGCGCCAGGCGGATAGAGGCTTCCACGGCCTCGGCCCCGGTCGTGGCATAGAAGACGCTGTCCAGCCCTGCCGGCAGGTACTGTCCGAGCTTTTCCGTGAGCTCCAGCAGGGGCTTGTGCATCACGGTGGTGTACTGGGCATGAATAATCTTGCCCACCTGCTCCCGGGCTGCCGCGACGACATCGGGGTGGCAGTGGCCCGTGCTGGTCACACCGATCCCGGTGGTGAAATCCAGGTACTTCTTACCATCGGTCGCGTCGATCCAGCTTCCGAGCGCGGATTCAACGACGACAGGAGTGGCCTGCTTAAGGAGGGGACTGAGAGTTGCCATGGCTTCATACTTTCTTAGGAACTGTAGATTGTCAACAATTTTGGGATGTCAATCCATTACTGTTGCTGACAGTTGAGCTAGCTGGTTTTGAAACGCTCCGGCCGGACGAAGTCGAGGCCGTCAAAGGTCTGCTTGCCGAGGGCTTCGTGGGCGGCGATTTCACCGTATCCGGTGGCGTTTTTGAAGCCGCCGCCGGAGAAGCCGGTGGCGCAGTAGATCCTGCTGTTCTCGCTGAGCCGGCCAAGGAGGGGGTTGCCGTCTTTGGTGAAGAGGTCCGGGAAGGCGTCGGAGCGGACGACATTGGGGAACAGCCCGGGGAAGAACTCGGTGACGGTTTCGGTGGTCTCCGCGAGTTCGGCTGGGCTGAGCTCCCTCGGTACTGAATCCGCGGAAGGTGCTGCAATGCCGCGCCCGTCCAGGGTTGCCTTGACGGTCACGCCGTCGACGGCGGGCGCGCCGTACATGGAGCGGTCCTCGTAGATGCGGATGAAGATGGGGAATTTCTCCGGGGAGAATTCTTCCGCGTTCCGGGCGACGAACCAGGTCAGGAAGACGCGCTTGGTCTGGGTTGCTGCCTTCAGGTAGTCGGGCATGAGCCGTTGGGACCAGCCGCCGGAGGAGACGATGACGTTCTCGAACGTCCAGGATTTCTCGCCGGAGGTGATGAGGACGCCGTCGGCGGTTTCGGTGATGCTGTCGATGGGGGTGTTCGTGTGGATGGTCGCGCCGTTGGCCTGGGCTGCTGCGACTGCCGCGGTGACGGCGCGGTCGGTGCGCAAGGCACCGGCGTTTGGGTCATAGACGGCGATGTCGTCTTGCCGGAGGTTCTGCTGCGGGTAGCGTTCGGCCATGGCCTCGCGGCTGAGGATTTCGTGCTCGGCGCCGTTGGTCCGGGTGGTTTCCAGCAGGGCCGAGAGGTAGGCGCCGTCTTTGGTTCCGATGGACAGCCCGCCGCAGCGGGTCAGGATGTTCTGGCCGGTTTCTTCTTCGAGCTCGGCCCAGAGGCTCCGGGAGCGTTCCAGGATCGGGTAGAGGTCGGGGTTGCCGCGGTAGATCATGCGGAACAGGCGGGTGTCCCCGCCCACGGCACTGCGGCCGTGGGCGGGAACCTGGGCTTCGAACCCGGTGACAGAGTCGGACAGGCGGGAGGCCTGCCACAGGGCCATGCTGCCGATGCTGCCCAGGCCAATGACTGCGAGTTTTCCGTCCATGCTCAGATCACTTTGTCCAGGAAGGCCTGGGTGCGGGGTTCCTTGGGGTTGCGAAGGACCTCGCGGGCGTCGCCGCGTTCGACCACGTAGCCGTCATCCATGAAGATCAGCGAGTCGGCGACTTCGCGGGCGAAGCCCATTTCGTGGGTGACGACGACCATGGTCATGCCCTTCTTGGCGAGGTCCTGCATGACCATGAGTACTTCGCCGACCTTTTCGGGGTCCAGCGCCGACGTCGGCTCGTCGAAGAGCATGATCTCGGGGTCCATGGCCAGGGACCGGGCGATCGCGACGCGCTGCTGCTGTCCGCCGGAGAGCTGGGCGGGGTAGTAGTCCCCGAACCCGGCCAGGCCGACGCTGGCCAGCAGTTCCTGGGCCCGCTTGGCGGACTCTTTCTTGTCAGCGCCCTTGACCAGCACCGGCCCGGACATGACGTTTTCCAGCGCGGTCATGTTCGGGAACAGGTTGAACTGCTGGAACACCATGCCGACCCTGGTGCGCTGCTCAGCGAGCTTCTTGGGGCTGTGGGCGTGGTAGGCGTGCGCAGTTTCGTAGTAGCCGAAGTCTTCACCGTTGACCTTCAGGACCCCGGTGTCGACGGTCTCCAGGCCGTTGATGCAGCGCAGGACGGTGGATTTGCCGGAGCCGCTGGGGCCGATGATGCAGCAGATCTCTCCGCTGGCGATGTCCAGGTTGATGTCCTTCAGGACCGTCTTGGGGCCGAAGGACTTTCGGATTCCGCGGGCGTGAATGGTGCCGTCGTTGCTCATCGCAGGGTACCTTCCGGTTCGGTCAGCACAACTTTCTTCGCTTTCCGGGGGAGCCGGGAGGTTGTGCGGGAGTATTTTTGCTCGAGCTTGGACTGCGGGTAGCTCAGCAGCAGGGTCATCACGAGGTACCACAGGCTGGCGACGATCAGCAGCGGGATGGTCTCGTAGGTGCGGGCGTAGATGAGCTGGGCGCTTTGGAGCAGCTCGGCGACGCCCAGCACACTGACCAGGGAGGTTCCCTTGAACATGCCGATGACCTGGTTGCCGGTCGCCGGGATGATCGAGGGCATCGCCTGGGGGATGATGACCTTGCGCATCTTCATGGAGCTGCTCATGCCCAGGGAGTCGGCGGCCTCGATCTGGCCCTTGCCGACCGAGGAGAACCCGCCGCGGATGATCTCAGCCATGTAGGCGGCCTCGTTCAGCGTCAGCCCGACCAGGGCCGCGGTGATCGGCGCCATCAGGGCGTTCATATCGACGGCGGTGCCGATGTTCGTGAACGGAATGCCGATGGTCAGGTTCGGGTACAGCGCGGAAACGTTGAACCAGAAGATCAACTGCACCAGCACCGGGGTGCCACGGAACAGGGTGATGTAGGCGCTGGCCGTGGCTGCAACCGGTTTGATGCTCGAGGACCGCATGATCGCCAGCCCGAGGCCCAGGAGCGTTCCCAGGGCCATGCTGGCAATCGTGAGGAAGATCGTGAGCATCAGCCCACGCAGGATGGATTCATGCGTGAAGTACTGGGCAACAACACCCCACCTGAAGTTGGGGTTGGTCGATACCGAGACCAGGATGCCGATGCCGATCAGGCTGCAGACCACCCACGCGACATACTCAAAAGTGCTGCGCCGCCGTAAGCGTGGTTTGAGATGTGACTCTTTCCCACTCATGGGTGTTTCACTTCTTTCGATCGTAGTTTCTTGCATGGCCTGCCCCGTTACTTGAGGTTGGCGGTGGTGATGGCGGCGCCGCTGAGGCCCCAGGTGTCAAGGGACTTCTTGTATTCCGGGCTCTCCAGGATCGACTGCACGGCCTTCTGCAGGGCCGGCGTCAGCGGCGAAGACTTCTTCAGGCCAATGGCATTGACGTGCTCCGAACGGGTATCCACCTTCGGGGTCAGAACCGTGAAGGTGTTGGGCTGCTGCTCTGCGGCCCAGACAAGTGCCGGGGTGTCGTAGAGGACGCCGTCCACGCGCTTGGACGCCAGCTGCGTCAGGGCCTCCTGGACGTTGGGCAGCGTGACGCCGTTGATGGCCGGCTTGCCCTTTTCCTCACAGGTCCACTTCGAGACGTTCGGCAGGTGCTTCAGCTGGGCGTTCGAGCCCTTGGTGACCGCGATGTTCTTGCCGCACATGTCGTCATTGCTGATGTTCAGCGGGTTGCCATGGGCCACGGCCACCGACACACCGGTGCTGACGTAGCTCACCATGTCCATCACCTTCAGCCGCTCTTCCGTGGGGGACATGGTGGTGACGGTGAAGTCGTAGCGGCCGCCGTCGATACCGGGGACGATCGTGTCAAATGCGGTGTTCTCGAACTTCAGCTTCAGGCCGAGCTTCTTGGCCACCAGCCGTGCGATGTCCGGGTTCAGGCCGATCGGGGTCACGTTGTCATCAGCCAGGAAGGTGGTCGGCGGGTAGTGCAGGTCCATGGCGACCGTCAGCTCGCCCTTGTCCTTGTAGGACTGCGGCAACAGCTTCACCGCGGCCGGATCCGGCTGGATGCCCTCCGAGATGTCAGCGGTGTTCGACGTCTTGGACTTTGCATCCCCAGCGGCCGAAGTGCCGGTGGCAGCGCCGCCACAGGCAGTGAGGGCCAGCAGGACAGCAATGCCTGCGGCTGCGGTCTGAACTTTGTTGATGGTCTTCATGGTGGTTCCCTTCGAATGGGTTTCAGGTGAAGTTATTCCGCCGAACGAGAGAGGAGTGTTTAGTTGCGGCTGACAGGCCGCAATCTCTCTGTTGCTCAGGTCGGACAATGCCGTGCAGTGACGTGGAGCGGACTTCTTGCGTCCTGCATGTCGGCTGTGATCGAAATCTCGCTCGGCCCCGTCACTATGCAACCGCTAGAATTGCTGATTGTCAACAATCGACGAAAATATTCCCAGCGTTACGTCCGCGAAATATGGTCGGAAGAACCCTCCGAAGAAGTTGTTGACAATCTACAATGGGGAGCCTAGAGTCGACAATAACGGGCCGGGGAACGCGTCGACGCGCCCCCAAGCCCGACCTAGACTTACCGAAACGGGCGCCAGGTATTCCGGCGTCCGGCCGAAGATCTCTATGAACGGATGAATCATGGCAACGACTAACTCCCGGCCGAAGTACATCTCTTTTGATGTGTATGGCACGCTTATCAACTTCGATATTGATCCCACTACGCGTCGTCTGCTGGATGGCCGTATCTCTGAGGAGCAGTGGCCGACTTTCAAGAAGCACTTCCGCGGGTACCGGTTCGACGAGGTTCTTGGTGACTACAAGCCGTACGAGGAGATCCTTCAGGATTCTTTTGACCGGGTGTGCAAGTACTGGGGCATTGGGCCGACCCCGGGTGCGGGTGCGGAGTTCGCTGAGGCTGTGCGCGGCTGGGTGGCGCACGAGGACGTGCCGGCTCCGTTGAAGCTCATGGGTGAGAACTACAAGCTGGTGGCTTTGTCCAACGCCGACGACAGCTTCCTGGAGATCAGCATTCCCAAGCTCGGCGCCGACTTCCACGCCGTGCTGACCGCTGAGCAGGCCCAGGCCTACAAGCCGCGCTACCA
>NZ_JBIVOO010000025.1:0-9510 GCF_044754165.1 Arthrobacter sp. NPDC093139 | reverse complement strand
GTGAGCACGTTCAGGGGCCAGGACCGGCAGGCGGACAAGTTCCGGCTGGTGGCCTACCCCACGGCGAAAGGGTGCGCCGCGGCGTACTTCCCCGAGGCCAACGCCCTGGTACACAAGGACAACGTGGCCCGGGAATCGAACACACCCGGCTTCAAGGCGATGTTTGTCCGCTTCGTGCCGCATGCTCCTGCGAACTCCGCGGAGCCACGGTAAGGGAGGCCACACGCTCGAGCCTTGGGTGCAGGTGGTCTCCGTCGTCCACCACGCCGGTCTGCCACCACAGGTTCAGCCCTTCCGTGGAAACTTCAAGGCTGGCCAGGTTGTTGTCGAACCACGGCCCCTTGACGCGGGACCAGTGAAACGGCGGGTCCGGCACCCGCGCCGAGCGGGCCACTAAGGCACCTATCGGTGTGGCCAGGCCATAGGACATGACGGCCCCGAAGGATCTCAGCAGACGGGGAAGAGGGTTACGGATGGGAGAACACACGGCCTGCATGATCCGGCTGCCCGACGAGCGGTCCACCTCGGTGACGTAGGAGTAGTGCACGTCCCCGGACAGGAACGTGACGGTCTCAGGGGACGGGCCCCGCTTGCCGTCGGCGACCTCCACCGCCATGTCAGCCACCTTCCGGAAGCTTGCTTCGAAGGCGCCCCAGTGTTCAAGATCCACCGCCTGCCGCAGCTTCTCTCCCGCCCGGGACAGGAGCTTGCCCCAGGCACCTTCGGAAATAGCCTCATTCCACGACTCGACGTGGTGCAGTCCCATCGGCAGCAGGAACGGCAGCGACGTCGCCACCAGCAGGTGGCGGAAGCCGCCGCGCATCCGGTCATCGAGCCACGCCATTTCCGCCTGGTCAAGCAGCGCCCGGCCTTCCGGGGCCAGGTTCCGGGCGGCACGGGAGTCAACCACTATCAGTCTCGTGTCCCCGAAATCCCGGCAAAAGCTCCACCGGTAGTACGTCGGGTCCTGGTCTGCACGGTCTGCGAAACGGTCCAGCTCCGCGCCGAGGTCGAGTTCGGCCTCGTCCCGGTGCGCGGCGATCAGCCGCCAGATGGCATCCTTGGCCCGCTCCTGCGGCGAGAGGTTCCCCAGGTGCTGGTAGACCCAGTAGGAGGACAGTCCCGCGACAATCCGCCCGTGCCACCAGGACGTAGCCTCGACCTTCTTTTTCCAGCTCAGGGAGGCGTTCCAGTCGTCGCGGATGTCGTGGTCATCGAAGATCATGGCGGTGGGAACCGTGGACAACAGCCACCTGTTCGCGGGGTCGGACCACGCCAGGCGGTAGAGGTGGGCGTATTCCTCGTAGTCCTTGAGTTCCTCGCCGGGCGGTTCGCCGGGGTCCCGGCGTTCACGGATGAACTGCTGCATCTCTTCGCTCGTGGAGTCTGCGTACACCTGGTCTCCGAGGAAGACCACCAGATCCGGTCGGGCGTCACCGCTGCCGGCCGCGAGCGCCAGGGCGTACGCGCGCAGCGAGTCGACGCCGTGGCTCCGGTTGCCCGACTCGTCATGGGGCACACTGGTGCGGCAGGAGCCGTAGGCCATCCGCAGCGGCCTGCCTGGTTTCAGGGTGGCGATCACCGGAGGTGGAAATTCCGAGGCCGGATCGGGCCAGGAGTGGGTTCCGTTGATGTCCACGGTGTAGGGCACCACTGCTCCCGGCTCAAGTCCGTCCGCCTCCACCAGGGCGTAGTGGTGGCCGTGCACTGCGAACGTGCGGGCTTCCCAGCTCCGGCTGCCCGCGCGGACCGTGACGCGGGCAGCGTCCCGGGTTTCCATCCAGATGCTGGCCGAGGTCTCATCCACGTGCCGCATTATCGGGCCGAGCACCAGGGATGAGGTAGTCATGACTCAGTTGTACCCGTTCCGGCCCGCGACGGCTATGGTGCGGCCGAGGGCAGGGGCCGGCGGATTGCAGACGAAAACGGCCCCGCTTCCTTTCGGAAGCGGGGCCGTGTTGCTGGGGGCTTTAAGCGCTCGTTCGCACTGTCAGCCGCGGAGGCGTTCCATACCGGGGTCGAACAGGGGCTCTGCGGTAACGGTAGCTGCGACACGCCGGCCGAAGTACTCGATCTCCACGGAGTCACCCACGGAGACAGCGGACGGCAGCCAGGCGTAGGCGATCGGCTTGCGCACGGAGTAACCGTACGCGGCGCTGGTGACGTATCCCGCCGCCAGGCCGTCCACGTACACGGGTTCCTTGCCCAGCACGATGGAGGTGCCGTCGTCGACCGTCAGGCAGCGGAGCTCCCGGATGGCCGGCTCCTCCTTGCGGGCGGCCAGTGCCTCCGCGCCCACGAAGCCCACCTTGTCCTTGGCAACCGAGAAGCCCAGGCCGGACTGGTAGGGGTGGTGTTCGGAGGTCATGTCCGTGCCCCACAGCCGGTAGCCCTTCTCCAGGCGCATGCTGTTGAACGCGCCACGGCCGGCCGCGACGATGCCGTGTTCCTGCCCGGCTTCGAACAGCAGGTCCCAGAGCTTCAGGCCGTACTCGGCAGTTGTGTACAGCTCCCAGCCAAGCTCGCCCACGTAGGAAAGCCGCATGGCAGTGACGGGGATGCCGCCTACCGAGATTTCCTTGGTACGGAAGTACTTCAGGCCGTCGTTGCTGAGGTCGTCCGTGCTTACCTTGCCGATGACTTCACGCGCCAGCGGTCCCCACAGGCCGATGCAGCAGGTGCTGCCGGTGATGTCGGCGACGTGCGCCCACTGGCTCGGGTCGGCGGCCGACTGCTTCCTGGCCTCCACCCGGAGGTAGTCGAAGTCCACGTTGCTGTTCACGCCAAGCTGGAAAGTCTCCTCCCCGAGCCTGGCCACGGTCACGTCACTGCGGATGCCGCCGTCGTCCGCAAGCAGGAGGCAGTACGTCACCGCGCCGGGCTTCTTGGTGATATTGCCGGTGCTGAGGCGCTGCAGCAGCGCCAGGGCGCCGGGGCCGTTGACGGAGAGCCGCTTCAGCGGCGTCATGTCGTAAAGTCCGACGGCGGTGCGCGTCTTCCACGCTTCGGCGGCGGAGATGGGAGAGGAGAACATCGCAGCCCAGGATTCGCGCTCCGGTGCCTGCCACTCGGCCGGCAGTTCGTCCAGCAGGCCGCGGTTGGCCTCGAACCAGTGCGGGCGCTCCCAGCCGGCGGACTCCAGGAAGAACGCCCCGAGTTCCTTCTGGCGGACGTTGAACGGGCTCACACGCAGGTCGCGCGGGGATTCCTTGGGCTGCAGCGGGTGCAGGATGTCGTAGATCTCGACGAAGTTCTGCTGGGACGTTTCGCTGACGTACTCGTCGCTGGTCTGGACCTTTTCGAACCGTTCGATTTCGCAGCCGTGCAGGTCCGTGCGGGGCTGGCCCTCGACCAGCAGTTCGGCCATGGCCTTGGCAACGCCGGCCGAGTGCGTGACCCACACCGCTTCGGCCACGAAGAAGCCTTCGACGTCGGGAGACTGGCCCATGAGCGGGCCGCCGTCGGGGGTGAAGGAGAAGATGCCGTTGAAGCCGTCCTGGATTTGTGTCCGGTGCAGGGCAGGCAGCAGGTCCTGGCAGTCTTCCCAGGACGGAGCGAAGTCCTCCAGGGTGAAGTCCAGGCGGGAGGGCATGCGGTGCTCGGACATCTGGTCTGCTGCGACGCGGGGGAGGAGCTCCATGTCGACGGGCAGGGGGCGGTGGGCGTAGCTGCCAATGCCGATGCGGTCGCCGTGCTCGCGGAAGTACAGGTCCCTGTCCTGGTAGCGGAGAATGGGCGAGCGCGCGCCGTTGGGCAGTTCGTTCACGCCGTGCTGTTCGGCCAGGGCAGTGGTCTTGACGTACTGGTGGGCGAGCGGCAGCAGCGGCACTTCCATGCCCACCAGCTTGCCCACCTCGCGCCCCCAGAACCCGGCGCAGGAAACCACGATGTCCGCGGGAATTACGCCCTGTGAGGTTTCGACGCCGGTGACCTTGCCGCCGGCCTGTTCGATGCCGGTGACGCCAGTTGAGCCCAGGAACGTCACGCCCGCTTCGCGGGCGCGGCTGATCAGCAGCTGGACCGCCCGGGCCGCGGAGGCGAGTCCGTCGGAGGGAACAAGGAGGCCGCCAAGGATTTGGCGCCCGTCCCTGAACTGCCCCTTATTCAGCAGCGGCCAGTACTTCTCACATTCATCAGCGTCGATAATCCGGCCTTCAATGCCCCAGGAGGTGGCGTAGCCGAGCTTGCGCTTGAGGTCCTGCAGCCTGGCTTCGGTGGTGGCAAGCTCCAGCCCGCCCACCTGGTTGAAGCAGGACACTCCGTCGGCGCTGAGGGAGAGCAGCTTGTCCACCGTGTATGAGGCGAATTCCGTCATGGTCTTCGACGGGTTGGTCTGGAAGACCAGTCCGGGTGCGTGCGACGTGGAGCCGCCGGCAAGCTCCAGCGGGCCCTGTTCGACGACGGTGATGTTGTTCCAGCCCCGGCTGGCGAGTTCATCCGCAAGGTTGGTGCCGACGATACCGGCGCCGATGATGACGACGCGTGGTGATGCGCTCATAAAAATGTTTCTCCTGTTTGGCTTGGCGGACGTCCGCTTTAGCGGAATACGACTGTGCGGGTGTTGTTGAGCAGGACGCGGTGCTGGCAATGCCACTTGACCGCCCGGGACAGGGCCTGGGATTCGGCGTCACGGCCAACCGTGACGAGGGCGTCCGGATCCAGGCTGTGGTCCACGCGGAAGACTTCCTGTTCGATGATCGGCCCCTCATCGAGGTCCGCGGTCACGTAGTGCGCCGTGGCCCCGATCAGCTTCACTCCACGGTCGTAGGCCTGGTGGTATGGCTTGGCGCCCTTGAAGCCGGGCAGGAAGGAATGGTGGATGTTGATGGCCCGGCCGCGCAGTTCATTGCACAGGCCATCGGAGAGCACCTGCATGTAGCGCGCCAGGACCACCAGGTCCGCGTCGTATTCCTTGACGAGCTCCAGCAGCCGCGCCTCGGCCTCGGGCTTGGTTCCTGGCGTCACCGGAACGTGGATGAAAGTCAGCCCGGCGTTCTCCGCCATGGCGCGCAGGTCCTCGTGGTTGGAAACCACGACGGCGATCTCCGCCCCCAGGCTGCCGGCCCGCCAGCGGTAGATCAGGTCGTTCAGGCAGTGGCCGAATTTCGAGACCATGACCAGCAGGCGCGGCGGCCGCCCGTCGTGAAAGGTGAAATCCATGCCGAACTCGGAGGCGGTGGGCGCAAACTCGTCCGTGAGGTTTTCGGCGGTCTGCTGGTTGGGCTCATAGGCGCCCGTGAAATCCTGGTGTGCCCGATCACGGGTTTCGGTTCTGCTGCCCGTGAAGGCCGTCCGCAGGTAGAGCTTTCCGCTGACATGGTCATCGAACTGCTGGTGCTCGACGATGTCGAAGCCGCGGTCGGCCAGGAAGGCGGTGACTGCCCGCACGATGCCTGGCCGTTCCGGGCAGGCCAGCGTGAGGACGAACTCCGTCGTGGGGGTCTTGGCCAGGGAGCGCGCGGAGGCGGCCTCGGCTGTGACTGCCGTTGCGGCACCCGCGGGACGGCCTTCAAGGGTTGTGGTCACAATTGTCTCCTAGTTGGGGGTGACGACGCTGGAACTGCCGGGACAGCGGGCATCGCTGGCGCAGCGTTCCCCGCATTCATGCTTGGTCACGAGGTCGAACTGGACGCCGCCGTGCTGGTCGACGCCGGTACGGATGGCCCGCTCGACGACGGTTGTGGCGAGCCGGCGGCGCAGGGCCAGCGGATCGCGGCGCAGGTCCTTGGCGAGCGCGAAACAGAGCAGCAGCATGACTATGACGAACGGCAGCGCGGCCACGATGGTGATCCGTTGCAGTCCGGACAGGGCTTCGGAGGGCTGATCGCCACCGGCGAGGAGCATGACGGCGGCGACGGCTCCGGTCAGCGTGCCCCAGAAGATGACCAGCCCGCGCGGGGGCTCGTTGGACCCGTTGGAGCTCAGGGACGCCATGACGATGGAGGCCGAATCGGCTCCGGTGACGAAGAAGATGGCGACGAGCACCATGGCAAGCACGATCACTGCGGCGATGGCCCAGGCGGGCATGTGCAGGTTCTTGACCAGGTCGAAGAGGGCGCCGTCGAATGAAATGGTGGGCACGCCGTCCACCATTTTGGCGAGTCCGTCTGCGGGGTTGTCCGTCTTGTCGGCTTCGGCCTGGATGCCAAAGGCGGTGCCGCCGAAGATGCCGAACCAGATTACGCTGACAACGCTGGGGACCAGCAGTACACCGGTGACGAACTGGCGGATGGTGCGGCCGCGGCTGATGCGTGCGATGAACATGCCCACAAAGGGTGTCCACGATACCCACCAGGCCCAGTAGAAGATGGTCCAGCCGGACATCCAGGTGCGCAGGGCTTCGTCTCCGACGGCTTCAGTCCGCGAGGACATTTCCGCCAAGTCGCGGGCGTAGTCGCCGACTGCGGAAGGAATCAGGTTCAGGATGAACATGGTGGGGCCGGCGACGAAGACGATGAGTGCCAGGATGACAGCCAGGACCATGTTGATGTTGGAGAGCCACTGGATGCCGCGGCTGATGCCGGAGACGGCGGACGCCACGAAGCAGGCAGTGAGGATGGCGACGATGGCGACGAGCACTGGTGTTCCGAGCTCGCCGAACCAACCGTTGGAGCTCATGCCGCTGCCGATCTGCAGGGCTCCGAGGCCCAGGGATGCTGCGGTGCCGAACAGCGTGGCGAAGATGGCGAGGATGTTGATGAACTTGCCCAGCGGTCCTTCCACAGTCCTGGTCCCAAAGAGTGAGGTGAAGGCCGCGGAGATCAGTTGCTTGCGGCCCAGCCGGTAGGTGCCGTAGGCCATGGCGATTCCGACCACGGCGTACATGGCCCAGGGGTGCAGGGTCCAGTGGAAGATGGACGTGGCCATCGCGGTCTGGATGGCTTCGGGGGTGCGGCCGTCCACGGTGCCGGGCGGGGGCGAGACGTAGTGGTAGAGCGGTTCGGCCACGCCGTAGAACATGAGTCCGATGCCCATGCCGGCGGCGAACATCATGGCCACCCAGGAGACCGTGCGGAACTCCGGTTTCTCGCCGTCCTTGCCCAGCGGAATGTTGCCGAACTTGCCCAGGGCAAGCCACAGGACGAAAACGACGAAGAGTGAGGCCAGCCCCATGAACAGCCAGCCTGTGTACTGCATGACCCAGTTGAGGGCGTTTTGGGATGTTGTTGCCAGGCTGTCTCTTCCGGCAAAGCCCCAGACGACAAAGGCGATGGCCAGGATGCCGGTGATGCCGAAGGTTACTTTGTCGAGGGTGAGCTTGCGGTTCCGGCGTTCGGTTACGGCCTGCTCGGTCTTAGTCTGGCGAAGCTCCTGCAGGATCTGTTCGTAGTCCTCCAGCTCGTCCAGGGGGTCCACCACCGGCTCTGGCAAGGGCAGGTCCGCGGATCCGTCCAGGGCGGCTTCGTTGCCGCTGCTGTCCAGATCGGGTTCGCTGCTGAGGTTGTCGCTGCTATATCGGGTGTCGCTATTCGGGGCCATGAGGAATTCCTTTGCTCGGATTCATGGGCTTGCTTAGATGTGGCCGTCCACTGTCAGGCCTGGGGGGAGGTTGGGGACCTCGGTGGATTCGGTGATCATGATGTCGCCGTCTATCACTGTTACTTCATGGGTGCGGACCGGGAGCTTGGCCGGCGGGGCGTCCACGCCTCCCGTGCGCAGGTTAAAGCGGGATGCATGGAGCGGGCATTCGACCCAGCAGTCCTCGACCCAGCCGTCGGCCAGGGAGGCGTCCTGGTGTGTGCATGTGTCATCAATGGCAAAGAGCTCGCCCTCCTCGGTGTGGAAGACGGCGATGGGAGGAGCCGTGTTCAGGCGGAGCGCTTCCCCTGGTGCCAGTTCACTGAGTGGGCATGCCTTGTGCATGGATGGACCTCTTCTTCTTGGTAGAGCCTGATGGTGCGACTGCTAAGTTCCGTAATCAACAACAGCAATCGCGATAAGCAACAGCGTGCGCCAGGTCACAGACCGTTGTCAAGGGTTTTCTGCTCTGTTGCGGCTATCCGCCCCTTAGTTAAGGACGGCCCTTGACAGTCGCCGTGGCATGGATCACTCTGTTGCATATAACGATTCATGTTGCGTAAGAAGCAATTGAAGGAGGCTGTGGTGTCAATGGAGACGCTTGCAATTGTGGGGGCCTCCCTGGCTGGCCTCTCAGCCGCCAGGGCCGCCCGCGCCCAAGGCTTCACCGGGCGGCTTGTGGTGATCGGCGATGAGCCGCACCGGCCCTACGACAGGCCGCCGCTGTCCAAAGATTTCCTGCTCGGTGCAATCACCGCAGAGGACCTGTACCTGGAATCCGAAGCCGACGAGCTGCAGGCAGAGTGGCTGCTTGGAGGAGGCGCTGTTTCCCTGGACGCCGAATCACACAGCATCCGGCTGAAGGACGGCCAGGTAATTCAGGCGGACGGCATTGTCATAGCCACGGGCGCCCGCGCGCGCCAGTTGCCCGCTCTGGCCGGATTGAGCAACGTGTTCTCACTGCGGACGCTTGCTGATGCCCAGGCCCTTGCCCCCGAGCTGCTGCCCGGAAGCAGGATGGCCGTCGTCGGTGCCGGTTTCGTCGGTGCAGAGGTGGCCTCTGCCGCGGTGTCCCGTGGCATGGAAGTCACCATGATCGACACCAAGCCCGTGCCCTTCGCCGGTCAGCTCGGGGCGGAGATGGGAGCAGTGGTGGCTAAGCTGCACGCAGCAAACGGCGTGGAGCTGATCTCGTCCGCCACCATAGAGGACTTCTACAGCTGCGAAGGAAACGTCAGCGGGCTGCGCCTTGCCGGCGGCGGGTACGTGGCCGCTGACGTGGTGGTGATCGGCATTGGCGCGGAGCCCAATACTGACTGGCTGTCCGGTTCCGGGCTTGAGCTGAACCCGGGCATCGTCTGTGACGCGATGGGCCGCACCAACATTCCGGGGATAGTCGCTGTGGGCGACTGCGCCGCATGGTTCGACCCAGCGGCCGGATTCCACCGCCGGGTTGAGCACTGGACCGGCGCTCTGGAGCGCGCAGCGCTGGCAGTCCGGGCATTGCTGGACTCCGACGCGCCCGAACAGCCTGCCAAGCCCGCCTACTTCTGGTCTGACCAGCACGGCGTCAAGATTCAGTTCGCAGGGCACTCCGCGGGCTACGACCGCCTTGAGGTTGAGGCAGGGGATCCCCAGGAACACAGCTTCCTCGCCGTGTACTACCGCGGAGACGAGCCGGTGGCGGTCCTGGGAATGAACCAGCCCAGGCTCTTCACCAAATGGCGGCGGAGCCTGGCTTCGCCGGCACGGACGGAGGCACCCGCACTCGTGGGGGCCGGCGCCGTGTCCTGAAGAAGCAGTGTCCTGAAAAGAGCGTGGCCTGAAAATTATCGGCCCCTAGACCTTCCGTCGATACCAAAGTTTTACCGAGTTTCTTGTTTTGTTAGGAGTAAAAATTGTCTGTTGAGGTAACCACGCCGAGCCTGATCCCGACGCTGGGTGGTCATTTGTATACGGATCCGGCTATTTTCCGGGCCGAGCAGGAGCGTA
>NZ_JBIVOO010000024.1:0-17222 GCF_044754165.1 Arthrobacter sp. NPDC093139 | reverse complement strand
ATCAGACCCGGGATCGTGGCCTGCGGGTCCGCATCCCGGTAATAGTGGACACCCTGGACCAGCGAAGCGGCGCAGTTACCCACCCCGACGATTGCGACACGAATCGGATTTGAAGACACGGAACTCCTTTGAGAAAAGCTGTTGCCGTATCATCATCGCCTCCAGAGCCCAACGGGCACTATCCCATAATTGGACGGTTACGCCTACCCAAACGAATAGGCAGAACCATCTATAGCTACCCGGCGGGCCCAAAGTCATTTTTTTGACACCGGCTGTGAGCTGACGCACGCTGTTGCGTAAACTGAAGCTCGTTGACTACTACGGAACAGTTACGGCGGAACATGAGAGGACCCGGCGTGCTCGCGCATCTCCTGACGAAAACGTGCTTCATGCACATACTCATCGCTGATGAGCCCACTCCCCGGGAGGCGCTAGCTGCACGCAGCCGGGGCCACTCTGCATACCGCCCCTCCGATACCGGCCGCGCACGGCCAGTATGCCAGTAGAACAGCCATAGTCCTGGCCGGCTCCTCCATGGCCCTTGGGTCCGAGCACCAGCCGAACTTGCCCTGGGGCCAGCCGCAGCACTCTGTGTCCGAGTCCCCGCCACATCCAGTAAGGAACCCCTTTATGACAGTCAAAGGTGATGTCACTACCGATCAGAGCAGCAAAGACGGACACTCCCCCAGGCTCAAGGCGTCCGACATCAATGTCGTGGACCAGCGGATGCTTAAAAAGGCCCTCGGCGGCACGGTCGTGGGCAACGCCATGGAGTGGTACGACATCGGTGTGTTCGGCTATCTGATCACCACCATGGGTCCCGCTTTCCTGCCAGAAGCGGACAAGACCGTCCAGACCCTGTTCCTGCTGGGTACGTTCGCGGTCACGTTCATCGCCCGCCCTGTTGGCGGCGTCGTGTTCGGCTGGCTTGGTGACAAGGTAGGGCGCCAGAAGGTGCTTGCCGCGACCCTTATGCTGATGGCGGCCAGCACATTCGCCGTCGGCCTCCTGCCCGGCTATGCACAAATAGGCGCCTGGGCGGCCGTACTGCTGGTGGTCCTCAAACTCCTGCAGGGCTTCTCCACAGGCGGCGAATATGCGGGAGCAACCACCTTCGTGTGCGAATATGCTCCTGACAAGCGTCGCGGCTTCTTCGCCAGTTTCCTGGATATGGGGTCATTCATCGGATTTGCCCTCGGCGCTGCCACGGTTTCTGTCCTGCAGATTACGCTAGGTCAGGCGGCCATGGAGGAATGGGGCTGGAGGCTGCCCTTCCTGGTAGCCGGTCCGCTAGGACTGATCGCACTCTATTTCCGGAACAGGATCGAGGAGTCGCCTCAGTTCCAAGCGGCCCTGGACGCACAGGAGGCAGCCGCCGCCGAAGCCGCCGCCGCCGATCCCGCCAAGGGCCCTGTCGGCATTTTGAAAACCTACTGGCGCCCGATCGTGCTGGCGATGATCCTTGCTGGCGCAGCCAACACCGTTGGATATGCACTGACGTCCTACATGCCGACATACCTGACCGAGTCCAAGGGTTACGACCCGGTCGACGGCACCCTGCTGACCATTCCGGTGCTGCTGGTGATGGCGCTGTGTATCCCGCTCACAGGCAAGCTCTCCGACCGCATCGGTCGGCGCCCGGTGCTGTGGATCGGCGCCGGCAGCACTGTCCTGTTCGCTATGCCTGCATTCGTCCTGATCGGAATCGGAGACGTTTGGTCAACGTTCGCCGGCCTGTCCCTGATCGCCATCCCCGTGGCCTTCTACGTGCCCAACTTGGCCTCCGCCTTGCCTGCCTTGTTCCCCACTTCCGCCCGATACAGCAGCATGGGCATCGCGTACAACTTCTCGGTCGCACTTTTCGGCGGGACAACACCGTTCCTGGTGCAAGGCCTGATCAAGGCGACCGGCGACGACATGGCCCCGGCGTACTACCTGATGGCGACGTCGGTGATCGGCGCGGTAGCCATCCTTTTCCTTCGCGAGTCCGCCCGCCGCCCCCTCCCTGGTTCCATGCCGAGCGTGGACACGGAGGCCGAGGCGCACGAACTCGTCGCCAGCCAGGACCACAACGCCTTGATTGATCTGGACGATATGCCGTTTGGGAAGCGCGCTGAAGTGCCCGTACGGTGACTCCAGGAGTCTGCCCGTAGGCCATTTTCCCTCGTGCCCTGGCCGCCTCTCCACACACAAGAGTGTCCCCGCCGTTGATAACGACGGGGACACTTCCTTTTAAGGCCGCTACCTTCTTACACCAGCGAAAGCTGCGGCATTTCTTCCCAGTCCCGCACCAAATCAAGTGCTCCAAGAGTGAGGCCGAAGACTTCGTCGGGGTCGAGGCGGCGGAGTTCTTCGGCGAGGCAGTCGCGGAGGCTGCGCCGGGGCAGGGAGATGCGTTGGACGGGCTGTCCGGGTTGGGTGAGTTCGGCGACGGAGAGTCCGGGGCGGAAGAGCTGGATGTCGCCGGTGGCTCGGGTGAGGCGGACGCGGCGGATGCCGGTGCCGGCGGGGTCCGCGACGATGGTGACGGGCGCGTCCAGGGACAGCGTGAGCCAGGCCGCGAGGAGGATCGTGGACGGGGAGTCCGAGGCGCCTTCGACCGCGACGGCGGTGACCGGGGAGGAGTCGACCTGGTCCAGCACGGCGGCGAGCTGGATGCGCCAGTTCGTCAGGCGGGTCCAGGCCAGGTCGGTGTCGCCGGCCTTGTAGGTGTTGCGGATGTTTTCCAGCGCGACCTGGGGTTCGGCCTCGTTCGCCGAATCGGTGATGCGCCGGTGCGCGATCTTGCCGATGGAGGTTTCGGAGGCGTTCTTCGGCGCGCCGTGCGGCCACCAGGCCACGATCGGGGCGTCGGGCAGCAGCAGCGCCGCGACTAGGGACTCGCTTTCCTCGGCGAGTTCCCCGAAGCCGCGCAGCACGATCACCTCCGAGGCCCCGGCGTCCCCGCCGACCCGGATCTGGGCGTCGAGCCGGTTCGGGGCGGCAGAGCCGGCGTCGGCGAGCACGATGATCCGGCAGGGGTGTTCCCGGCTGGCCTCGTTCGCGGCCTCGATCGCTTCCTCTTCCAGCCCGGACTTGGTGACGACCACGAGGGTGAGCACCCGGCCCAGCGCGATCACCCCGCCCTGCTCGCGCAGGGACATGATCTTCTTGGAAATCAGAGAGGTGGTGGTGTTCGGAAGATCTACAATCATGGCCTTCTCCAGGTGCGTCCGTCGCGGGCTAGCAGCTCATCAGCCGAGGCCGGGCCCCAGCTGCCGGGGGCGTAAGGCTCGGGCTGTTCGCCCAGCTGCGCCCAGTACTCTTCGAAGGGATCCAGGATCTTCCAGGACAGCTCCACTTCCTCATGCCGCGGGAACAGCGGCGGCTCACCGAGGAGCACGTCCAGGATCAGCCGCTCGTACGCCTCGGGCGAGGATTCGGTGAACGAGTGCCCGTACCCGAAGTCCATCGTCACGTCCCGGACCTCCATCTGCGTGCCCGGGACCTTGGACCCGAACCGGATCGTCGCGCCCTCATCGGGCTGGACCCGGATCACCACCGCGTTCTGCCCGAAGTCATCATCACTGTGGTCACGGAACAACAGGTTCGGCGCCCGCTTGAAGACCACCGCGATCTCGGTGACACGACGGCCCAGCCGCTTGCCCGCGCGCAGGTAGAACGGCACCCCGGACCAGCGCCGGGTGTTGATATCCACCCGGATCGCGGCGAACGTCTCGGTGGTGGAATCGGCGGGGATGCCCTCCTCCTCCAGGTAGCCCTGGACCTGCTCCCCGCCCTGCCAGCCGCCGGCGAACTGCCCGCGCGCCGAATGCGTGGACAAATCCTCCGGCAACCTGACCGCGGCGAGGACCTTTTCCTTCTCTGTGCGCAGATCATCGGCATTAAAGGAAATCGGCTCCTCCATCGCCGTCAAAGCGAGCAGCTGCAGCAGGTGGTTCTGGATCACATCCCGCGCCGCGCCCACCCCGTCGTAATACCCCGCCCGGCCGCCGGTACCGATGTCCTCGGCCATCGTGATCTGCACATGGTCCACATAATTGGCGTTCCACAACGGCTCGAACAACTGGTTCGCGAACCGCAGCGCCAGAATGTTCTGCACCGTCTCCTTGCCCAGGTAATGATCGATCCGGAACACCGCATCCGGCGGGAACACCGACTCCACAATGTCATTCAGCTGCCGCGCCGATTCCAGGTCGTGCCCGAACGGCTTCTCGATCACCACCCGGCGCCACTTCTCACCCTCGGCCTGCGCCAAACCGTGCTTGGAAAGCTGCCGGCAGACCTGCTCGAACGCCTTGGGCGGAATCGAGAGGTAAAACGCGTGGTTGCCGCGCGTGCCGCGCTGCTCATCCAGCTCAGCGATCGTCTCACCAAGCCGCTCAAACGCAGCGTCGTCGTCGAACTCGCCCTGCACGAAACGTATGCCTTCGGAGAGCTGGTTCCACACCGCCTCATCAAACGGCGTCCGCGAATACGAGATCACGGCATCCTTGACCTCCGCGGCGAACTCCGCGTTGTCCCACTGCCGCCGGCCAAAGCCCACCAAGGCAAAGCTGGGCGGCAACAGGCCACGGTTAGCGAGGTCATATACGGCGGGCATGAGCTTCTTGCGCGCAAGGTCACCCGTGACCCCGAAAAGCACGAGCGAAGACGGTCCGGCAATCCGGTTCAACCGGCGATCCCGCGGATCCCGCAACGGGTTCCCGTTCCTGCCTGCTGACCTTCTGCCGTTCAAAGTATCTGGCATGGTTAATTAAGTGCCTTAGCTTTCAGTGGCGGACGCTGCCTGGCCGGCAAACGACGAAACAATCTCCTGTGGCGTGCCCCAGCCATCGACAAGGCATCAAAGGCACTTGGACAGGGGCTGCAGGGCATTGCGCTGGGCAATGCCGATTGCGCCGGCAAGGGCACTGGACCACAGAGATCCTTGCCCTAAGATTGCCACCTGCCCGGGAAGGGATAAACCACCATAAAGAGCGGCCTCACCCGCCCTTTAGGATGGGATGCTCAGGCGGCGAACAGTGCTGTGCGCACGGCCTTCTCAAAGCCATTTACGTGGGTGCGCGCCAGTTCTGCAGCACGGACCTCGTCTTTATCGATCACCGCTTGGAGCAGGTCGACGTGCTCATGGACATGCCGGGAAAGGTCCGGCAGGCGATCCAGGACCATGCACCAGATGCGCGTGGCCAGGTTGTCATAGCGGATCAGCACGTCCTCCAGATGCGGATTCCCCGCCGCAGCATAAATTCCCTGGTGCACGCGGGCGTCCAACTGCAGGGTCTCCACAACTGTCGCGCTCTCCACGTCGAAGGACTCCACGGCAGCCACAATTCGCCGGAGGCGCTCCCGGGCCGCCGCGCTGGCCACCCTGGCAGCACGGGAAGCCGCGAGCGGTTCCAGCTGCGCTCGAATCTCCGAGATGAAGGCGAGGTCCGTGACCTCTACGCGGGTTGCGAACGTGCCGCGCCTAGGATAGGTCACGACGAGCCGGTCCAGTTCCAGCCGCTTCAGGGCTTCCCTTACGGGAGTCCGTCCCACGCCAAGTTCCTTTGCAAGCCCTTCGTCGTATAGCGGCTCACCGGGCTTGATCTCCAGGGTCAGCAGCCTGTCGCGTATCCGTTCGTAGGCCACGTCGGCCAGGGATTTCGAGCCAACGTCCTCGGTCACCGCCAGAGCTTCAAACGCCACCGTACCGCCTCTCCTCTCGGCCAATAGTGACTATTGACCGTGTCCCTGCACCAGTATACGCTGGTCGCCAGTCCTAATATATCAATCAGTTCACCAAGCATATATCTATAGGAGGTCACGTGACCCTGGTGCAGACCACTCAAGAAACACGGCCCGCTCCGCAGGCGGAAGCCTCCGGAGAAGCAGTCACCAGCCGGAAGTTCGTACTCACACTGTCGTGCGTCGAACGTGCCGGCATCGTTCAGGCAGTCACCACGTTCCTGTTTGAGCGCGGATTCAACATCGAGGAGCACCAGCAGTTCGACGACGGCCTCCGCCAGACGCTTCACCTGCGGACCGCTTTTTCCGGGTCGGCAGACTTCGAACCAGCCAGACTCGAAGAGGAGTTCCGTCCCATCGCGGAGCGCTTCGAGATGAAATTCAGCTTTCACGACGAGACCAAAGAGCGCGTTTTGGTGATGGTCTCCAAGTTTGGGCATTGCCTGAATGACCTGATCTTCCGCTGGCGCGGAGGCAGCCTGGGTGGAGAACTTGTCGCCGTCGTTTCCAACCACGAAACACACCGGGCCATGGCGGAGGCCGCCGGCCTTCCCTTCGTGTACATTCCGGTAACTCCTGAGACCAAAGAAGACGCCGAGCGCAGGCTGCTCGAACTGGTCGACGAGTACAACGTGGACCTCGTGGTCCTCGCCCGGTACATGCAGGTGCTTTCCAATGACCTGTGCCGTGCCCTCGAGGGAAGGGCGATCAACATCCACCACTCGTTCCTGCCCGGGTTCAAGGGCGCGCGGCCTTACCACCAGGCCTATGAGCGCGGGGTCAAGCTTGTGGGGGCAACCGCCCACTACGTGACCGCGGACCTTGATGAAGGCCCGATCATCGAGCAGGAAGTCATCCGTGTCGACCATAGCTTTGGGCCGGCCTCCCTCTCAACGGTGGGACAGGATGCAGAGGCGTTGGCGCTGGCACGGGCAGTCCGTTGGCACTGCGAGCACCGTGTCCTGCTGGATCAGTCCAGCACCGTCGTCTTCCGTTGAGATCACCCCGGCACGAGCAGCAACAGCGCACATTCAAAATCAGCAGGAGTAATTAAGAAATGGCATCGACACCACGCATTGTCATCATCGGCGCCGGAATCGTCGGCACTAATGTCGCCGACGAACTGGTGGCCCGCGGTTGGAACAACATCACAGTCCTGGACCAGGGGCCCCTGAACATGCCCGGCGGCTCGACGTCCCACGCCCCCGGGCTGGTCTTCCAGACCAACCCCTCCAAGACCATGACCAGCTTCGCCAAGTACACGGTCGAAAAGCTGCTCTCCCTGAGCGAGGACGGCGTCAGCTGCTTCAACCAGGTGGGCGGCCTGGAAGTTGCAACCACCGAGACCCGCCTCGCGGACCTGAAAAGAAAACTCGGCTACGCCGCATCGTGGGGCATCGAGGGAACCATACTGTCCCCTGCCGAATGTAAGGAGCTTTACCCGCTCCTGAACGAGGAGGACGTTCTCGGCGGTCTCCACGTTCCCAGTGACGGCCTGGCCAGCGCTGCCCGTGCAGTCCAGCTGCTCATCAAGCGGACGGAGGCCGCCGGAGTCAAGTACCTGGGCTCCACCACGGTGACAGGAATACAGCAGACGGACGGGCGGGTCACCGGCGTCGAAACCTCCGAAGGCGTTCTTCCCGCCGATATCGTTATTTCATGCGGTGGATTCTGGGGCGCAAAGATCGGGGCCCTGATCGGCATGGCCGTGCCTCTCCTGCCGCTGGCACACCAGTACGTCAAGACTGCTCCTGTGCCCGCGTTGAAGGGACGCAACGAACTGCCGAACGGCGCCACGCTGCCAATCCTGCGCCACCAGGACCAGGACCTCTACTACCGGGAGCACGGCGAACGCTACGGCATCGGGTCTTACGCCCACCGCCCGATGCCCGTTGACGTCGAGGATCTGGGGACCTTCAGCCCGGAGGCCGTCAACGAACACAACATGCCTTCGCGCCTGGACTTCACCCTGGAAGACTTCCTGCCTGCGTGGGAAGCCTCCAAGCAGCTGCTCCCGGGACTGGCAGAAAGCGAAATCGAGGATGGCTTCAACGGCATCTTCTCCTTCACCCCCGACGGCGGACCGCTCATCGGAGAATCCAAGGAGCTCGACGGCTTCTTCGTGGCAGAGGCCGTATGGGTAACGCACTCCGCCGGCGTGGCGAAGGCGGTGGCGGAACTGCTCACCACCGGCAAGTCAGAAACCGACCTGGGCGAGTGCGACATCACCCGCTTCGAAGACGTCCAGCTCACGCCCGAATACGTCAGCGAGACCTCCCAGCAGAACTTCGTGGAAATCTACGATGTCCTGCACCCGCTCCAGCCCAAGCTCTCCCCGCGAAACCTTCGCGTCAGCCCGTTCCATGCGCGGCAGAAGGAACTGGGCGGCTTTTTCCTGGAAGCCGGAGGCTGGGAACGGCCCTATTGGTTTGAATCCAACGCCGGACTCCTCAAGGAGATGCCCACGGAATGGCTGCCCCCGGCCCGTGACGCATGGGCACAGATGTTCAGTTCCCCGATCGCCGCCGCTGAGGCCTGGAAGACCCGCACGGCGGTGGCCATGTACGATATGACCCCGCTCAAGCGGCTGGAAGTCTCGGGTCCCGGCGCCCTGAAGCTGCTGCAGGAGTTGACCACAGCGGACCTGGACAAGAAGCCGGGGGCCGTCACCTACACACTGCTGCTCGACCACGCCGGTGGCGTGCGGAGTGACATCACCGTTGCACGCCTCAGCGAGGACAGGTTCCAGCTCGGCGCCAACGGCAACATCGACACGGCGTACTTCACCAGGGCTGCGCGGCACCAAACCCAAAGCGGCTCAGCCACCGACTGGGTCCAGGTCCGGGACACCACAGGCGGCACGTGCTGCATCGGGCTCTGGGGCCCGCTGGCCCGCGACCTGGTCAGCGGCATTAGCGATGACGACTTCTCCAACGACGGTCTCCGGTACTTCCGGGCAAAGGAAGTTGTCATCGGTGGAGTTCCGGTCACGGCCATGCGTCTCTCCTACGTCGGGGAACTGGGCTGGGAGCTTTACACGAGCGCCGAATACGGTCAGCGGCTCTGGGATGTGCTCTGGAAGGCCGGGCAGCCGTTCGGCGTCATCGCTGCCGGACGTGCGGCCTTCAGTTCCCTGCGCCTGGAAAAGGGATACCGCTCGTGGGGCGCGGACATGACCACCGAACATGACCCGTTTGAGGCGGGTCTCGCCTTCGCCGTGAAGATGTCCAAGGACAGCTTTATCGGCAAGGGTGCACTCGAAGGCCGCACGGAGGAAGGTTCCTCCCGCAGGCTGCGGTGCCTCACCATCGACGACGGCCGGTCCATCGTCCTGGGCAAGGAACCCGTGTACTACAAGGAGCAAGCGGTCGGCTATGTGACCAGCGCGGCCTACGGCTACACCATCGCCAAGCCGATCGCCTACGCCTACCTTCCGGCAGCCGTTTCCGTCGGCGATTCTGTCGAAATCGAATACTTCGGACGACGTATCAGGGCCACTGTTACTGAAGAGCCTCTGTACGACCCGAAAATGACCAGGCTCCGCGGCTAACCAGCCGTCGGGCCCCTTGGGGGCGCGCGGCCCGGACCCCTCCTCGCAACGGGAGCCGGGCTGCGCGCATCCCCTTCCCGCCCTCAGCATCAACCAGCCCAGGAATGGACAAATGATCGGTTCAGAAACACTTAATGACTACCTCGGCAGGCTTGCCTCGCGGAACCCCACGCCGGGTGGCGGTGCGGCCGCGGCGCTGCACGCAGCGCAGGGAGCGGCCCTGGTGGCCATGGTGGCAAGATTCAGCACCGGCGGGAAGTATGAGCAGCACGGACAAACAACGTCCAGAATCATTTCCGCCGCCGACCATCTCATTGACGAGGCGCTGCGGCTGGCCGACGCCGATGAAGTCGCCTTCGCAGATGTGATTGCCTCTTACAAGCTGCCCGCCACGAACGACTCGGAACGTGAGACACGTGCAGCCGCCATACAGAATGCACTCGTTCAGGCTGCTCAGCCGCCCGCCCAGCTGATCAAGCTGTCGGGCGCCGTGGTGGAACTCGCCGCGGAACTTCTGGACATTGCCAACCCCAATGTCATCAGTGACATTGCCGCAGCCGCCGACGCGGCCAGGGCGGCTGCCACCACCGCGCGCGTCAACATAGACATCAACGTCGTCGCGATAAAGGACACGCGCGCGCGTGCCGCGCTGGCCGAACAAACTGACGGCCTTGAAGAAAAAGTCGTGCTGGCCGCTGACTCGCTCTCACAGCACGTACGCGAAAGGATCCTCCGATGACGGCATCTGTACTCTCCGGCAAGCCCCTCGCCAAGCTAATACAGCAACAGGCCCAGGCAGAAGCCAAAGCACTGGCAGAAGAGGGCTTACGCCCGACCCTCGCCGTCGTAGTCGCCACCGAGGACAGCTCGACCCACTGGTACGTGCGATCCATCGAGCGCGCCTCGGAAAGTGCCGGCATCGAGTGCAGGATTATCGACCTCGGCCAGGACGCTACAGAGCAGGTCCTCGTTGCGGTGCTGAAAGACCTCAGTGCGGAGCCTTCCGTCAATGGAATCATCCTGCAGACTCCGCTGCCCCCAAGCGTCAGAAGTCAGGAGCTGGTCAGGCACATCGACCCGGCAAAAGACATCGATGGCGCTAACCCTTTGAGCCTGGGACTCCTTACTGTCGGTCAACGTGCTTTCGCCCCGGCTACTGCGCGCGCGGTAATAGAAATGCTTGACCACTTCAACATCCCGGTAGCCGGCCGCAGTGTGGTGGTGGTGGGGCGTTCAGCCGTGGTTGGCAAGCCGCTGTCCCTCCTGCTGCTGCAGAAGGACGCCACCACGACCGTTTGCCACTCGCGGTCAGGCCCTCTGGAGAAGTACACCAAAACTGCCGACGTTGTGGTTGTTGCTGCCGGTCGCACCGGACTGCTCACCGGGACTGACGTTTCTGACCACTCTGTAGTCATCGACGTAGGCACCAATGTGCTTTCCGACGGCTCGCTCGTCGGCGATGTCGACGAAGCCAGCGTCCAGGCCGTTGCTTCTGCGCTGACACCGGTCCCGGGTGGCGTCGGCTCAGTCACCACATCACTGCTTCTTCTCCATACCGCCGAAGCGGCGCGGGAACAGTCGCACGCAGCCCCGGTGCCAGCACTCACACAATGACGGGGACGGCAATGGCACGCCGCCCGGCGCCACATCCTACCGCCACACACACCTGCACAAAGGTCGTGGCAGACTGGACCGCTCTCATCCCGGGCGACTTCGTCACAGTCCTGGAAGCGTACACAGTCCCGCACAGCGGCTGGATCGATGACGTGACCGAGGATGGCACCATCATCTGGCTGGTTCTGGCCTTCGGCCGTGGCCGCCGCATGTTCTTCCGCAATGACGGTGACGTCATCACGGTCGAGGTCCCCCAGGCACCAGTTGGTGAGCATGAAACGTCCGCACAGATTTGAAGGAAGAGCCAATGGCCTCTAAAGCCCCCCGCGAGAACATCGATGAGTCAAAGCTGACTGTCGGCAAACCCAAAACCAAGGCTGTGGGCATTCCCGCGGTGGCCAATGCGCTGAAGATATCCCTTGAGCAAATGGGCCCGCTCCGGAGCGTGCAGACTCTTTTGGCGGTCAACCAGGTCGACGGCTTTGACTGTATGGGCTGCGCGTGGCCGGAGCACGAGAAGCGCAACGCAGCGGAATTCTGTGAGAACGGCGCCAAGGCCGTAGCGGAGGAGGCCACACGCCGCCGCGTCACGCCGGAATTCTTCGCCAGGCATTCCATTGCCGAGTTGAAGACACGTGATGACTACTGGCTTGGACAGCAGGGCAGGCTTACCCACCCGATGGTCCTGGATGAGGGCGCAACCCACTACCGGCCCATCGAGTGGGACGACGCCCTGGAAATGATCGCGCAGGAACTCCGGGGCATGGACCACCCTGACCAGAGCGTCTTCTATACCTCCGGGAGGACGTCCAACGAGGCTGCGTTTGTGTACCAGTTGCTGGTGCGGGGCGTGGGCACGAACAACCTCCCGGACTGTTCGAACATGTGCCACGAGTCTTCCGGATCGGCCCTGGTCGAGACCATCGGCATTGGCAAAGGATCGGTCAGCCTCACCGATCTGGAAACGGCGTCCCTGATCTTGGTGGCCGGCCAGAATCCGGGCACAAATCACCCTCGCATGCTCAGTGCGCTGGAAAAGGCCAAGAAAAACGGCGCCGCCATCGTATCCATCAATCCACTCCCCGAGGCCGGACTGCTGCATTTCGAGAACCCGCAGACCATCTCCGGCACGCTGATTGGCACCCAGCTGACTGACGATTTCCTTCAGATCCGGGCCGGTGGCGACCAGGCACTCTTCCAAGGACTGGGCAAATACCTCCTGGAAGCAGAACGTGCAGGCCGGAACACCCCGGGCCTGGCAACCGTTTTGGACCACGACTTCATCGAAAACCACACTGTCGGCCTCGAGTCCTACCTCTCACAGTTGGACCAGGTCCGCTGGGAGGACATCATCGAGGCCAGCGGCCTCACCATGGAACAGATCGCGGCCACCGGAGAACGCCTCCTGGTATCAAACTCCACCATTGTCTGCTGGGCGATGGGCCTGACCCAGCACAAGCACTCGGTGCCCACCCTCCGTGACGTCGTCAACGTCCTGCTGCTGCAGGGCAACATCGGAAAGCCCGGAGCCGGGGTGTGCCCCGTCCGGGGACACTCCAACGTCCAGGGCGACCGCACCATGGGCATCTTCGAACGGATGCCGGAGAGCTTCCACGACAGACTCGACCAGGAGTTCCAGTTCCGTTCACCCCGGGCCCACGGCTACGACACCGTCGCCGCGATCCGGGCCATGCGGGACGGCAAGGTCCGGCTATTCGTGGGCATGGGAGGGAACTTCGTCCGTGCAGCTCCGGACTCGGATGTCACCGAAGAGGCCCTGGCCAATACCCGCCTGACGGTCCAGATTTCAACGAAACTGAACCACTCGCACCTGGCAACAGGAAAACGCGCCCTGATTCTCCCGACGCTCGGCCGTACGGAAAGGGATACCCAACGGTCCGGTGACCAAAGGGTGACCGTGGAGGATTCAATGAGCGCCGTTCATGCATCCCGCGGAAGGCTTAAGCCCGCCAGCGAACACCTGATGTCCGAGGTCGCCATCGTCTGCAACCTCGCCCACAAGGTGTTCACGGACGCCTCCGGCCTCCCCCTCCCCAACGCGCCAGTAGCTGACTGGCTCTCGCTCGGGGACGATTATTCCCTGATCAGGAGGCACATCGAAGCTGTCATCGACGGCTTCGAGAATTTCGAGGAGAAAATTCAGAACCCCGGCGGTTTCGTTCTGCCCCACCCACCACGGGATACAAGGGAATTCAAAACCCAGTCCGGCAAGGCGCACTTCACGTCGAATGCCCTGGAGTACCTTCGGGTCCCAGCCGGCCGGCTGATCCTGCAAACACTGCGTTCACACGACCAGTACAACACCACCATCTACGGCAAGGACGACCGATACCGTGGAATCTACGGCGGCCGGCGGGTAGTCCTGGTCAACGAGGAGGACATAGCCGAGATGGGCTACGCGGACGGGGACATGGTCGATCTGGTCTCAGAGTTCCGTGGAACAGAACGCCGGGCGGAGAATTTCCGCATCGTGTCCTACTCCACGCCCAAGGGCTGCGCAGCCTCCTACTACCCGGAAACGAATGTGCTGGTGCCCCTGGACTCCGTGGCGGACACCAGCGGAACCCCGACGTCCAAGTCCGTCATTGTCAGGCTGGAGCCGGTGGGAGCGAACACGCATGCATGAGGCTACTGAGGTGGGACTGCCCACCAAGGGCGTGGACCTCCCACGCGCGGAGCGGGCGGTCCGTGAGTTCCTCCTTGCCGTGGGCGAGGACCCTGACAGGCCTGGCCTGGCTGAGACTCCGGCGCGGGTGGCCCGCGCCGCTGTGGAAATGTACGGTGGCCTTCACGAGGATCCCATCTCAGTACTTGATAAGACGTTCGACCTCGGGCATGAGGAACTGGTCCTCGTTAAAGACATTCCTTTCTACTCCACCTGCGAGCACCACCTGGTTCCCTTCCACGGAGTGGCGCACGTTGGATATATCCCGTCGGCCGAGGGACTGGTAACAGGTCTCAGCAAACTGGCCAGGCTGGTGGATGCCTTCGCGCGGAGACCGCAGGTGCAGGAACGGCTGACGACCGAGGTGGTGGATGCTCTCGTCTCTGCCCTACGGCCGCTTGGGGCGATTGTCGTGGTGGAATGTGAACACCTCTGTATGTCCATGAGGGGAATCAGGAAGCCGGGAGCTAAAACCATTACCTCCGCAGTAAGGGGAGAGTTGCGCTTACCGGCAGCCCGCGCGGAAGCGCTCAGCCTCATCATGGGCCGTCCGTGAAATTCTGAACGGAGACCTTCCGCTTGATATATCTTTAGGATATATTTGGAATATCAAATCGCGGTTCGGCTTCTTCCGCTGCGGACAGTCCGCCTGGCTGGAAGCTCCTGCCGGACGCCCGCCCGGATTCCAGCCGGGTGACGAGGTTGCAGAGCAGCTTCATGGAATGCGATGTCGTTTCCCGTAAACGGTGTTTCGGTTGGCCTGAAAACCTGGGGAGGTAAGCGCCGAAACACCGCTTTCGGGAAACGAACGGATAGAAAACCACTTCAGCAACGAGGGAACGACCAGTGCTAGCTCAAGCCCTTCCAACTGCCGGCACACAGGCCGAGGACGGCGGGCGGGCCGCGGACCGGGAACACACCTGGGTGGAAGCCCGCCGCTTGGCTTTTGACTGCGCCTCGCCCCTCGGACCAGAGCGGGTCCCACTCGGTGACGCGAACGGAAGAACTCTGGCGGCCGACGTCACAGCGCTTCAGGAGATGCCGCACTACGCCTCGTCCGCAATGGACGGCTGGACGGTCAATGGTCCCGGCCCATGGGTGCTGACGGAACCAGGGAACCCCCTCGGTGACGGGCAGGCCAGCCCTGTCGTCACCGGCGGAGTAATCGCTCCGGGGGCCGAAGCTGTGCTCCGGGTGGAGAGCGGACGGCTTACGACCAATGCGGCCGGCCAGCCCACGCTGATGGTGGCCGAGGGCGCATCACCCGGTGAACCTCGTCATGGCCAGCACATCCGCGTGTCGGGCGAGGAAGCGGCAGCAGGTGAAGTCCTCATCGCCACAGGAACCACCTTGAACCCTGCCCACATCGCCCTGGCCGCCGTCGCCGGCTTCGACCAGCTGGACGTGCAGCGCAAGCCGCTGATCAAAATGTTGGTCACTGGCTCAGAGGTGGTCACGGCCAGAGTCCCGGCCCCGGGACAGGTCAGGGACGCTTTCGGGCCGCAGCTCAGCACAGTCATCCAGATGCTCGGGGGTATACCGGGGCCGCTGGTCCGCATCGGGGACTCCTATGAGGAATGGCTGACAGCACTGGGTGCCGCTGAACCGCCGATGGGGCCCTGGCCTGAGGTGATCGTTACCACAGGCGGCACGGGGCGCTCCGGCGCCGACCATTTCCGGGCTGCCACGGCCGCCCTCGGCGGACGGCTCCTCATTGATGGCATCGCCATGCGGCCCGGCCACCCGGCCGCCTTGGCCAAACTGCCCAATGGGCGTTTCGTCATCGGACTCCCCGGCAACCCGCTGGCCGCCCTCATGGCCCTGTTCACCATTGGCGCTCCGCTACTGGCCGCACTGGGCCACCAGCCCCTGCCCGACATCAGCCGGCTGCCGTGCGGCACGGTCATCGATGCCCACGCGGCATCCACACGGCTCATGCCCTTCCGTTGGGTCAATGGCCGGGCGACTCCGGCCCACTACACCGGACCCGGCATGATGCGCGGCCTGGCCTCCGCCGACGGTGTCATGGTGGTCCCGTCGCGCGGCGTTCAGTTAGGGGAGCCGGTTCCGGTATTCGCGCTCCCGTGGCGGCCAGAGCTGCAAAACGCACCGGCATGGCGATGAGGATCATATGAGGACCAACAGGCGAGGAGTGTTCACGACGTGGCACGCATGACGCAACGGCGAAAGGTCCACCGGTACCTCCTGGATGGCTCCGCGGCCGCCATTGAATACCCCGTGCGCCTCAGGGAGGACGTGCTGGCGGCCGAGGAACCGCTGGAAATACGCTTCGGCAACATGTCCTTTGCTGTGACCATGCGAACACCCGGGGACGACTTTGACCTCGTCGCCGGTTTTCTCGTCTCTGAAGGCATCATCAGCAACCAGTCGGATCTCGTGTCACTCCGCTTTTGCGCGGGCGAGGATGAAGACGGCAGACAAACCTTCAACGTCGTCGAGGCCCAGTTCCGTCACGGTTTGACCCTGCCGGATACCGGCCGGCACATTTACACCTCCAGCTCGTGCGGCATCTGCGGCAGCACATCCATCGAAGCCGTTCGCAAGACCCTCACAGTCAGCCCTCGGGATGACCAGCTGCGCGTGCCGGTTAACGTACTGGCGCGGCTCCCCGAACAGTTGCGGGAAGCTCAGGCGCTGTTCGATAAAACCGGAGGCGTCCACGCGGCAGGGTTGTTCAGAATCACCGACAGCGATGAAGCCGAACTGTTGTGCCTCCGCGAGGACGTGGGCCGCCACAATGCCGTGGACAAGGTGGTCGGGTGGGCTCTGCGCGAAGGGCTTCTGCCCTTGCGCGGTACTCTCCTGCAGGTCTCGGGCAGGGCGTCATTTGAGCTGGTTCAGAAGGCCGCCCTCGCCGGCATTCCGGTTTTGGCGGCGGTCAGCGCACCCTCGAGCCTGGCAGCGGACCTTGCTGCCGAAACCGGCGTTACCCTGGTGGGTTTCAGCCGGGGCCGGAGCCTCAATGTGTATGTGGGCGAGGAACGGGTCACGATCCCGGAAACCGACACCGGTGCGAACATCTGAAAGGAAACCAGTGGCTGATTTTGAAGTAATCGGGGCCGCCCTTACCGCCGATCCTATCTCCGAGGACGATGCCATTGCCGCGGTCGAAGGTGCCGAGGCGGGCGCCGTTGTCAGCTTCCGGGGCGTTGTCCGCAACCACGACGGCGGCAAGGCCGTCGAGCGGCTGAGCTACACCGCGCATCCCACTGCGTCCAAGGCGATGTTGGAGGTCGTGGCCACTCTTCGCGGGGAACACCCGGAGGAGACCGGCCACCCCGTCCGCATTTGGGCGGCCCACCGCGTTGGCGACCTGAAGGTCGGCGACGTGGCCCTGGTGTGCGCCGTAGCGGCCGCTCACCGTCGTCAGGCGTTCACCATCTGTTCCGAACTGGTGGACCGCATCAAGGCCGGGGTACCGATCTGGAAGCAACAGCTCTTTAGCGACGGCTCGGTCGAATGGGTTGGCGCGAACGAGCCGATGTTCCGCCGCACACGCAGGCCCGACACCCAAACCAGGGCCGAAAAACTTCCTTCGTAACTGTCAAGTAATCAATAAATTAGGAGAAAGATGACTTCGAACATCTCTGCGCCTGCCGTGTCCACGACACAGTCCGGTGC
>NZ_JBIVOO010000023.1:0-20404 GCF_044754165.1 Arthrobacter sp. NPDC093139 | reverse complement strand
TTCGATGTCCTGAACGCCACCGACTACGTGGTTCCGGCACTCGAAATCCTCGACTCCCGGATTGAGATGGAGGGCCGCACCATCGTGGACACCATCTCCGACAACGCGGCCATGGGCGCCATGGTGGTGGGCGGCCGGCCCGTGAAACCGGACGCCGTCGACCTCCGCTGGGTCTCGGCCATCCTCTACAAGAACCAGACCGTGGAAGAAACCGGCGTCGCCGCAGGCGTCCTGGACCACCCGGTCAACGGCGTGCACTGGCTGGCCAACAAGATCGCCGCCCACGGCGACAGCATGAAGGCCGGCGACATCATCCTGGCCGGCTCCTTCACCCGGCCCCTCTGGGTCTACAAGGGCGACACCGTCCACGCCGACTACGGACCGCTCGGGAGTGTGACATGCCGCTTCATCTAGAACCTGACAACACGTTCCGGGATGCCCTGCGCAATCAAAACGGTAAAGCAGACCGGCCGCTGGCCGGGATGTGGGTGTGCTCGGGCAGCCCGCTGGTGGCCGAGATCTGTGCCGGGTCCGGCCTGGACTGGCTCCTGGTCGACGCCGAACACAGCCCCAACGGGCTCGAATCCATCCTTGCCCAGCTCCAGGCAACCCACGGCTACCCCGTCCACACCCTGATCCGGCCCCCGGTCAACGACACCGTGGTGATCAAACAGTACCTGGACCTGGGCGCGCAGAACCTGCTGGTCCCCATGGTCAATTCCGTATCGGAGGCGGAAGCCGCGGTGGCCGCCACCCGCTACCCGCCCCAGGGTGTGCGCGGAGTGGGCTCCGCGCTGGCCCGGGCCGCACGCTGGAACCGGGTCCCGGACTACCTCGCCCGCGCCGCGGACACCGTCAGCGTCACCGTCCAGATCGAATCCACATCCGCCGTGGACGCCGTCGAGGACATCCTAAAGGTGGACGGCGTGGACGCCACCTTCATCGGCCCCTCCGACCTCGCCGCCTCCATGGGCCTGCTGGGCCAGCAGGAACACCCCGAAGTGCGAGCCGCCGTCGAACACTGCCTCGCCGCCGCCAAGAAGGCGGGCAAACCCGCCGGCGTCAACGCCTTCAACCCCGACACCGCCCGCCACTACCTGGCCAACGGCGCCAACTTCATCCTGGTCGGCGCCGACGTCGCCCTCCTGGCGAGAGGCACCGAAGACCTCGCGTCAACTTTCATACACTCTGGCAGCGTCCAGGAAACCGCTAGCTACTGAAAAAGTTGCTGGCTCAACACCGTCTATCCTTTCCATCGACTAGGAGCTTTCCCGTGACCATTTCTGTATCCAATACTGCTGAGCGGGAGGCGTCCCTGCTCGCGTCCGTGCCCACCGGCCTGCTCCTCGGCGGGCAGTGGCGGGACGCGTCCGACGGCGGCACGTTCGACGTGCACGACCCCGCCACCGGGGAGGTCCTCGCCACCCTCGCCTCGGCCACGAGCGAAGACGCCATCGCCGCTTTGGACGCGGCCGACGCAGCCCAGGCATCCTGGGCGCGCACCGCACCCCGGACCCGCGCAGAAATCCTGCGCCGCGCCTTCGACCTCGTGACCGAACGCGCCGAGGACTTCGCGCTGCTGATGACCCTGGAAATGGGCAAACCGCTTCCCGAGGCCCGCGGCGAGGTCACCTACGGCGCCGAGTTCCTGCGCTGGTTCTCCGAAGAAGCCGTCCGCGACTACGGCCGCTACCTCACCACCCCCGAGGGCAAAAACAAGATCCTCGTCCAGCACAAACCCGTCGGACCCTGCCTGCTCATCACGCCCTGGAACTTCCCCCTCGCCATGGCCACCCGCAAGGTCGCCCCCGCAGTCGCCGCCGGCTGCACCATGGTCCTCAAACCCGCCAAACTCACCCCGCTCACTGCCCAGTACTTCGCGCAGACCATGCTCGACGCCGGCCTGCCCGCTGGCGTCCTGAACGTCGTGTCATCCTCGAGCGCCTCCGGCATCTCCGGTCCGCTCCTGAAGGACTCCCGGCTGCGCAAGGTCTCCTTCACCGGCTCCACCCCGGTAGGCAAGCGCCTGATGGCCGACGCCGCCCAGAACGTCCTGCGCACCTCCATGGAACTCGGCGGCAACGCCCCCTTCATCGTCTTCGAGGACGCCGACCTCAATGCCGCCGTCGAAGGGGCCATAGCCGCCAAAATGCGGAACATGGGCGAAGCCTGCACCGCCGCCAACCGCTTCCTCGTCCACGAATCCGTCGCCGCCGAGTTCACCGCCAAGTTCGCCACCGCCATGGGAGCCCTGACCACCGGCCGCGGCACCGACCCCACCACCCAGGTCGGACCCCTCATCGACGCCGGAGCCCGCGCCGACGTCCACGCCCTCGTCAGCGCCGCCGTCGACGCCGGAGCCACCGCCCTGACCGGAGGATCACCCGTGGACGGTCCCGGGTACTTCTACCAGCCCACCGTCCTCGGCGGAGTTCCGAACGACGCCGAGATCCTCCGCCAGGAAATCTTCGGCCCCGTCGCCCCCGTCACCACCTTCGCCACCGAGGAAGACGCCATCCGGCTCGCCAATGCCTCAGAGTACGGGCTCGCGTCCTACCTCTACAGCCGCGACTTCAACCGCCTCCTGCGCGTGGCCGAACAGATCGAATTCGGCATGGTCGGATTCAACGCCGGCGTCATCTCCAACGCCGCAGCCCCCTTCGGCGGGGTCAAACAATCCGGACTCGGCCGCGAAGGCGGCTCCGAAGGCATCACCGAATACACCACCACCCAATACCTCGGCATCGCAGACCCTTACGCCAACTAGCAGGGTGGCATGGCCCGCAGACCGATAGCCTCCAGCGACGGCGGGATTACCGCGTGATCGGCTAAACCTCCCGCGCCGGTCTTCCATTGCCGTTCGATTGGTGTGCGTTGGCTGCAACCAGGGCGCCCAGGCTGTGTAACCCCGTGCCACCAGACAGTAGATGAAAACCACCTATGAACATTGCCGTTGTCGCTGTCTGCGTATTCATTCTGTCAAACATGCCATCCCCGCTGTTTGCAATGTGGGAGCTCGAGATGGGCTTTGACGCGAGGACAACCACGTTGCTGTTCTCCGCCTACCAAGGCGGAGTCGTCGTCGGACTGTTGGGATTGAGTCGCTACATCGACAGGACCGGGTGGAGAAGGACGCTAACCAGCGCCACCGCGGTCGGCGCACTCGCCGCCCTGCTCTTCGCCCTGGCCTCGGGCCCGGTCATACTGGCTATCGCGAGGTTCATTACCGGTATATCCATCGCAGTGCTGCTCTCGTGTGGAGCGGTGGCGATTGCGCGACTGCGTAAGGCCGAAGGACACCTGGACGGACCAATGGTCGCTGGCTTTTCCTTCTCGGCGGGGCTCGCCCTGGGGCCGGTCTTGGGGGGCAGTGCTGGAACATTATTTCCCGCGCACTATCGTGCCGTTTTTGCTGCCGAGGCTGTCGCCCTGTTAATGGCGAGTTTTGTCGTCATGCGGTCCCGCCCACTGGCGAGACTCGATTGCGCCGCTTCAATAGCCGGTATGACCGAGTCAAACGACCATGGGCCGCGGCAACCGTGCCAGCCGGCGATCCGCACCGCAACCTTGGTACTGGTGTCCACCGGAATCACGTGTGCCATATTCATGGGTCTGGGTTCGACGTATCTGAAGCAGCAGCTGGGCGATGTCGATTCGATGGTCGCCGGCGCGCTGATAGCTATTATTTTTGGAGGTGCAGCATCAGCCCAATTGCTGGCAAAGATCCTCGGTACTCTGGGGCTGGCTGTGAGCGGTCCGTTGATGGGACTTCTGTCCTTGGCACTGCTGGCGTACGGCGTTCTCAGTGTTGATGTTCCAGCGCTCTTTGCTGCGGCTGCAACGAGTGGCGCGTCTCAGGGACTGGGACAAGTCGCCGCCCTCACAATAGTGCGAGATCACGCATCAGCCGTCGAGCAGCGGGCTGTTCTGGGCCGGCTCAACGCCTGGGGGTACAGCATCTCGGGGAGCGCCGTAATCCTTATCGGCATGCTGGTGGCTCCTCTTGGACTTAGCGCGGCAATTGTGTCTGTCGCAGCAGCGGTTGGTACTGCCTCGGCCGCAGTGCTCATCCTGACATGGCTCGCACGAAGAACCATACGATAGCTCGAAGGAACGCTTGCACCGTGTGTATCCGCGTTCCCTTGAACTCGAGACGGTGGTTTCTCCTCTATCAAACAATCGTCAAGCAGCTTCCTGGCCTAGGAGGCCCCTAGCGCGTGCCCGGCCCAATAACCGTCCACACCTGGGCCAAATCGAGTCGGGTGTCCAAGGACCAGGAGGTGTTCGATCGCAGCTTTGCTACCGGCCCAATTGGTCGTCCGAATGCTGACCGCTTCAGGCAGTGGCGTGTTTTGCGCGCGAGGCGGGTACGACGACGGGGACCCGGCGACGTGGGAAAGCAGGGAGGAGAGTGACTTCGACGAACAGCGCGGCAGCATCTACCGCAGCCGTGGAAGCGAGTCGCACGGATGTTCCCTTCGATACAGCTGCCCCGGCACTTCGATTCGGACATGGTCTTTCGGAAGCCTGCGGAGAAACGACCTAGCCCACGAAATGCTGAGGACTCCCCCGCAACTTGCCGTTAACACCACGTCTCTCCCTGCTGGCATTTGGGCTGACGGGGCCTCCTGCACGGAATGCCGGTAAACGGCTGCAGATATCGCCGAGGGAGTAGAGCCCAGGAGCCGTAGCGTCTCATTACCCCATCCATGCATACTGCTTTGAGCACTCTGGAGAATCCATGAAGCAACGCGACAGCATTGTCGAAGCACGGTCGTTTGACCACGTCCCCGAATCGGAGCGTCACGGCACGGTCCGGACCCAGATTCAGTTCTGGTTCATGGTCAATGCCACCCTTATCACCCTCTTCACAGGAGCCGTCGGGCCGGCAATGGGGCTGGGTCTTTCCTGGACCCTGCTCGCCATCGTCCTGGGCAGTGTCTTCGGCACCCTGTTCCAGGCATTCCACGGGGCCCAGGGACCCCACATGGGCCTGCCTCAGATGATTCAGTCCCGGGTCCAGTTCGGCTCCCGTGGCGCCGTGCTTCCCCTGGCAGCAGCCACCGTGGTCCAATTCGGCTTCGCTATCTTTTTCATCCAGACCGCCTCGTCTTCCCTGGCCGCGATAACGGTCGACCAGGTCGGCCTTTATGACGTGCTTATTGGAGCAGTTGCGGTCGTCCTCGCGATCGTCGGCTACAAGCTCCTGCTGCGTGTCGAGAAGTTCGCTTCGTACATCACGCTGGCCAACCTCATCCTCCTGACGCTCGCCGCCGTTGTGGTGCTGCCGATCGGCACGATGCTCAATAACAGCGCCTTTGAACCAGTGGCGTTCCTCGCTCAGTTCGGGGCCGCTGCGACATATCAGATCGCCATCGCCCCGATCGTCTCGGACTACACACGGTATCTGCCATCGAGGACGAAGGGCCGGGCGGTGTCCGCTGCGGTCTTCGGAGGCACACTCGTTTCGGCCGTGTGGCTCGAGTCGCTAGGTGCCGCACTGGCCATCGCCATGCCCGAGTCAGACGTCATCACCGCCATTCACGACATGGGTGACAGCTTCGGCTTTGGCGTCGGGAGTGTAACGATGGCCGTGGCGGTCGTCGCCTGCCTCATCACCTGCTCGCTCTCGTTCTACAGCGGCAGCGTCTCGTTTCTGAGCGCGCTAGAGGCCTTCCGAACCATGAAGTCCACGGGGAAGGTGCGGTCCGTTACCATCGCCATTGGCGGTGTCATTGTCATCGCGGCCACCCTCCTGCTCCCCGCGGACTTCCTCGGGGCCTTCACCGCCTTCCTGAGCATCCTCGGGTACTTTCTGATCCCATGGACGGCGGTGAATCTCACGGATTACTACATCGTCCGGCGCGGGCGCTACTCCATCACGGACATCCTCAAGCCCGATGGCGGGATCTACGGCCGCTGGGGTGTCCCCGGCATGATCAGCTACGCCCTTGGATTCATCGCCATGGTCCCGTTCTTCAGCACCGCCATCTACGCCGGACCAGTCGCGACTGCACTGGGCGGAGCGGACATCGCGTTCGCCGTGGGCCTGGGAATATCTTCCTGCACCTACCTGCTGCTCACCCGTCGTCGTGACTTCTCCAGAGAATTCGACGCCGTCCGTGCCGCTCCGCTCAACACACTCGGTGAGCCGCAGCGCTCGGCTCCAGCATCAACCGATTCAATGGAAGGAAATGTACCCGTATGAACACCGATCTCACCGCAAATCCGAGCAGTTTGCGCTTGCTCTGGCCGCAGTGGCAAGGAGCCGCGCCGGACGTCGTCGGAACCCTCGCGCCTGAGCTGCCGCTCCCCCTCGCCCAGACTGGCTACTCACTCGGCACCAGGATCCTGGACCTGCTCGTCCCCGGGTCCGCCGACCAGCGAACGGAAGTAGTGCCTGTCGGCGACTACTCCTCCACCCTTGGCACTGACCGCGGCGTCTACGCCCGCGAGGCTGTTATCGATCAGCTCCAAGCGGCCCTGCATATCCTCCAGGAGGCCGACCCGGACAAGGTCACCACACTAGGAGGGGAATGCTCCGTCAGCGTCGCACCGTTTAGCCACCTCGCGGCAAAGTACGGGGACGACCTCGCCGTCGTTTGGCTGGACGCCCACCCCGACTGCACCCTCCCCGAGAGCCACTACAACGGCTACCACGCTATGGCGATTTCTCACTTGATCGGCCACGGTGACCCCGATGTGCTCCAGGCACTTCCTGCAACGATCGACCCGTCCCGGGTAGCACTCGCCGGCCTGCACGCCTGGGCCGAGGACGAGCTGCCTAATGTGCAGGCATGGGGGCTGACGACGTTCTCACCCACAGTTCTCAATCAGGGTACTGAGAGCCTGCTCGGCTGGCTCAAAGCCACCGGTTGCTCGAAGGTCGCCATTCACCTGGACGTGGACGTCATCGACAGCAGTGATGTCGTCCTCGGACTCGGGATGGAGCCCCAGGGCTTGTCGCGTGATTCCGTTGCCAAGACGATCGCTGCCCTTCATGGTGCCGCAGACGTCGTCGCCCTCACGGTGGCCGAGTATCTTCCCCGACAGGTCCTGGCCCTGCAGGACCTGCTGGGCAAGATCGAATTCCCCTCCTAGGAGAGCCAGATGGTTTTTACGCTTGCATTCCTCACCAGGCCCAAGCCCGGGATCACGCTGGAGCAGTTCTACAAGCACTACACCGATATCCACCGCCCGCTGGCAGAAAAGCTGCCGGGGCTAGTTTCGTACCGCCAGACTAAGATCCTCAAGGAGGGCTACCGCGGTGGCGAGGCCATCGATTACGCCGCGTTCTCGGAGTACACCTTCGATAGCGAAGAGGCCGCCGACGCAGCGTACAAGAGTCCGGCGGGCGTGGCCCTCGATGAGGACACTGGCCGTTTCATCGATTGGCCATCGGTCCTGACGATCCCCTTGGCAGAGCTGGGGACTTACCGCCGCTAGCTCCTTCGCCGCCGCCTTTGCCGGTATCGCAAAGGCGGCGGCGATCTCGTCTCTGGAGTGTTCAAGCGGCCGTAACGGCAGGAGCGTCGGCGCGAAACTCTGACGGGACCACGCCGTGGACCCGCTTGAAGGCCCTTGTAAACGTCGTGGCATCGGCAAAGCCGACCCGCAGGCCGACATCGAAGATGGGCACTTCGCGATGGTAGGGCGAACAAAGAAGACGCGCCGCTTCCTCCAGACGAACATCCCTGATGTAGGACGCCGGGGTAGTTCCGGCCTGCGAAAAAACCTGGGCGAGCAGGCGCGGAGAGATCCGCAGATGCTCAGCGATGAGCGAGGGCGTCAACGCCGGATCCCGGAATCGCGTCCGCACAAAATCCTGCCCGGACTTCAGCAGCGCCGCGTGCCCCAGCAGTTCACTGTTGCGTGATGAGTCTGAGGCGTAAATGGCGGAGACAAGATCTACGGCGGCCACTGCCAGCGATGTGCCTTCAAGGCTATGCTTGGTCTGGTCTGAACCGAAAGGAATCGGTTCCTCGAGCTCGGCGAACTCCCGAACAATTGTCCTTAGGACTCTGCCCAACGGGCCGTCAGAGGCATGAAATACGCGACCGGCCTCTGGAGCGAGCCTTCCTGCCAGCCCATGGGGGACTTTCAAGACCACTTGCTGGATGGGCTGTGGAAAGTCGAACGCATAGGGGCGGGTTGTGTCGATGATTACCGCGTCCCCAGGACGCAGTTCGGACTGCCGCCCCTTGTGTTCCAGGCGCCCCCTGGCCCCGGCGTCGTGCAGCACGACCATGAGGTCATCCGAGTCATGCCGGCGGATGTCCCGCGCGGATCGGGAGACCCCGAAGGGTCCGGAGGTGAGCAGCCGCAGTGACAGGTGGGCCGAACTCGCCGATGCACGGAGGCCGGCGTCGAAGGTTGGTGCGGCCCAGTCGAGGCTGCAAAGTTGGAACTGCTCAACGCATAGCGCTTCCCATGCATCAGCCGAATTCGCGGTGTAGTCGATCATCTTCGTCTTCCTTAGTCCCTGACGGGGTGCTGCGATCTGCAGGAGAACGACGAGTGGCCGCTGCGAAGCAATGCCCCGCAGCGGCCTAACGCCTTGTTCGCCCAAGTCTCAGGAATATCCTGGCTAATATGCGACGGTGAAACGCCGACGACGGTGCTTAGGCGATTCGATTTCATCCATGACTGCAACTGCATAATCCTCGAATGAGATCGTGCTGTTGCCGGATGCGTCGGTGATCAGGTCATCGTCCGCCGTCCGGTAGGACCCAGTTCTCTGTCCCGGCTGGATCTTGGCTGCCGGGCTGATGTTGGTCCAATCCAAGTCATCCACTGTGCGGTAGAACTCCAAGGCATCACCATGGGCATGCATGGTCTGCAGTACGGCCTCTGGAATGCCCGGGCGGTCCCAGACCTGCCCCCCGCCCGGGGTCCGCAGGGAGCCGGCACCTCCGACTGTCACCAGCCGCGGCGCTTCCTCCCCGGCGGAACGAAGCCCGGCAACCAGTGAGTGGGCGGCAGGGGCGATTGTGGCCTGGTTCTCCTGCCCTCCGGCCCCGCCGACCGCGCTGACCACGACGTCATGTCCGGACGCTATGGCTTTAACTGAATCCGGGTCAAGGACGTCGCCGGCGACGACCCGCATCCTGGGCTCAGTACCCGTAACTGTGTTTGGATCCCGGACCACGGCGGTGACATCGTGACCGCGGTTGAGTGCTTCTGACAAAATTCGGGAACCGATCCTTCCGGCGGCTCCATAAACAGCAATTCTTGCCATTCTGTTCCTTCGTGTTCAGGGGATGGCTTCGGCCGTTGCCGGCCATGGTCGTGAATAGATGGAGAATCTATCTTCCTGGAGAAATTCGACCCAAAGACCGTCAGGGTCCTGGATGAAGACCCACTGCGCTTTGCCGTCGGGCAGCGCCCCAATTTCGACTGTCTTATCGGCAAAGCCCTGGCGCTTCAGCTGGGCAAGTGTTGCGTTGATATCGTCGGTGGCGAGAGCAAGATGCTTAAGGCCGATAACGTCAAGGTCATTCCCGAATCCAGGTTTCAGCGATGGCAGGTTCCTATTTTTCTCGTAGGCGAAAAGTTCGAGCGCGTATTCGTCCAGTTGGAGATGGGCGAGCGTTGCCCCGTCGAAATGTGTCCTGTTGACCTCGACAAAGCCCAGTGCGCTGTAGAAGGCGAGGGAAGCGTCAAGGTCGCGGACAGAAATCGCAGTGTGATGGGGTCGGTACTTAATCATGTTGAGGCTCCTTTTTCCTGGCGAGGAAAAACGCGGTGTATATCACCACATCTGTAGCCCGCCGGTAACTGCCAGGGACGCGCCGGTGATATTTTTGGCCCGGGGCGAGGCGAGGAATGCCACGGCGTTGCCAATATCCTCAGGGTATTGCCCCCGGCCGAGTGGGACGCGGGCTATCTGCCGCTCCCACTGATGAGGGTCCAAAGTTTCCCACAAAGGCGTGCGGACTATGCCAGGGCAGACCGCGTTGACGTTAACGTTGTGCTTGGCGAGTTCAAGGGCCGCCGACTGGGTTATCCCGATCACCGAGAACTTTGATGCGTTGTAGGCCGAGTACTCGTCGATGGCATTTTTCCCCGCCATGGACGCTATGTTTACGATCTTTCCGCCAGCTTTTTCCTGGAAGTATTTGCCGGCAGTCTGGCAGGCGAAGAACACCGCCTTTGCGTTGATGTCGTTGACGAGGTCCCAGCTTTTCTCGGTCACCGCAAGGAACGGCATCTGCTGGGCCGTACCCGCGTTGTTGACCAGGATGTCTACAGTCCCGAACACCTGCTCAGCTTCGGCGAAGACCTGCCCCGTGGAGGAAATGTCGAGCACATCCTGCTTCAGCGCCAGCGCTTGGTGGCCGCGCTCCCTGATGGCTTCGGCAGTTTCCTGAGCCCGCGACAGCTCGAGATCCGTTACGACGACGCGGGCTCCTTCGGCCGCCAGCACGTCGGCGATACCCCGGCCAATGCCTTGCCCTGCTCCGGTTATGACGGCGACTTTGCCGTCCAGTTCCTTAGTCAAGCGTTTGGTCCCTTCGCTCACAGAAACTTCCGGTTTAGAAGGGCCGGTCGAGGGCGTCAATGGCCTCGTCGATCTTCCAACGGCTGTCTTCCTTGATCATGCTGAACCGGTAGAGCCCGGTAGTGATCAGCTGAGCCTCCTTTTCGATACCGTAGATTGCCAGGTAGGCGATAACCACCGCTTCATCGTCCGTGAGCCGCTCAACGGTCATGCTGCCAAGAACATGCCGGCGCTGGTCGGACTGGGACTCCATGACTTCCCCGAGCCACTTAATGACACCCGCACGGCCGTTTTCGCTTGTGAGAGGCCCTTCACCGATGCGGTAGGAGAACGTCACCGATTCAGTGAACAGGCTTTCCAGGACATCCAGTCGCCGCTCGTCATACGCAATCGCGTAGCGGGAGGCAGTTTCCAGGACCATGAGACGGTCGGCCAGCGAGGTGAGGTCGGAGGGAACCGGCGGTACGGGCTGCAGGTCGATGGTTCCGGTGGCGTGGGCCCATGCGGGGGTGCAGGTTTCAGGGGTGGTAGCTGCGGTCACGGTAATGCCTTTCAGATAGTTCATTCTGGATTGTTGGTGCACATGGCAGGGTCAGGAGATGGTGCGTCCGCCGTCGACCATGAGTTCCGTACCCGTAATGTAGGACGCTTCGTCGGAGGCAAGGAAGAGGACGGCGTTCGCGACTTCGTGCGGCTGGCCGGCGCGGAGAAGCGGGGTACGGGTGATGTCCGGGTGGTCGTCACCGGCCGCGGCGAGTACTTCCCTGGTCATGGGAGTTTCAATGATCCCCGGGGCTACCGAGTTGACCCGGATGCCGTCGGGAGCGAATTCGACGGCGGCAGTCCTGGTCATGATGAAGACGGCAGCTTTGGCGGCCTGGTAGGCGACGGCGGCGCCGCTGCCGACGTGTGCGTAGGTGGAGGAGAGGTTGACTATGGAGCCGCCCTTGCCGTCTTCCCGCATGAGCGCGCTTCCGTACTTCATGCCCAGCAACACGCTGGTCTGGTTGACGTTGATGACCCGGTCCCACTCGGCACGGTCGATCTTGGTGATGCCGTCCAGCGAGAGGATGCCGGCGTTGTTGATGAGGATGTCGAGGCCGTTGAACTGGGCGCGGATCTGGTTCATGGCTGCAGCCCAGGCAGCGTCGTCGGTGACGTTGAGTTCGATGCCGAGCGCCTCCCCTCCGCTTTGACGGATGCGGTCGACAACGGTGTTGACCCCCTGCTGGTTGATGTCGGCGACGACGACTTTCGCGCCTTCCCGGGCGAAGAGTTCGGCCTCGACGGCGCCCTGCCCGCCTGCTGCGCCGGTGATGAGTGCGACTTTTCCGCTGAGACGTCCCATGGTGTTCTCCTTTGAATCTGCTGGCCGCCGTCTTTCGGCGGCTTGTTCTCTTTGATGGGGTGTGCGGGCGGGGGATTCTCACCCCCGCCCTGGCATGTGTGGGGTTAGCTGGTCTTCCAGAGTTTGAGGTAGGTGCTCTTCCAATCGAGGTCGCCGTCCCACGGAATGGAGCTGACGTTTTTCGCGTCGATGAGTTTCTCCGGGACGTTGACTGTCTTGAGGTTCCCGGGAAGGTTGCCGGCGAACAGCCGGACCATCTGGTCTACTGCGGCGTAGGACTGCCATTCGACGCTGACCGCAATGGTTGCCTTGAACGGCTGGTCACCGGCTTTGACGGCCTGGAGGGCGCCGGCGTCGCCGTTTTGGGAGACGACGGTGATTTTGCCGTTCTGCGGTGAGCGCTTGATCACGGGGCTGAGGGACAGTGCCACGGGGTCATACGCAGTCCAGACAGCATTGGCTCCTGGGTTGGCCTGCAGGGTGGCCTGGAACTCTGCGGGGACCTGGGTCTGTAGGTTCGCAATCTGGAAGTTGATGTCTTTCACGATCTGGCAACCGGAGCAGAGCTCCTTGAGTCCGTCGACAAAGCCTTGGTGCCATTCGACAACAGAGGGGAACTCGGGGTCGTTCACGGAGATGACCTTTCCGGCGCCCTTCGTTGCGACGGTGAGGTAGGCGGCGTTCCAGCGCCCTGCCTTGGTGTGGTCGTAGAGGGTGTGGGCGTCGGCAAAGCTTTCGTCTGCGGGTTCTGACATGTTCACGACCTTGATCCCTCCGCTGCGTGCCTTGGCGATGTCGTCCTTAACGACACTTGGGGGGATGGAGCCGAGGAAGATGCCGTCGGCCTTGAGCTGAACGGCGGTCCGGACGGCTGCGCGCATTTTCTCGGGGTCACCGGCGGGATCGATCATCTGATAGCGCCAGCCGAGAGCTTTGGCGGCTTCGGCAATGGTGTCGACTTCTCGTTTGCAGCCCTCGGCTGCGTACGCGCAGGGGATGCCGACGACGAGCTTATCCTTTGGTGCCGCGACCGGTTCCTTGGGGAAGTCGAAGCTGGTGACCTTGGCCTGGGCTTCGTCCAGGACTTTCTGGGCGGCGGATACATCGTTGTTTCCACCGCCGTTGCTTGCGGTCCCTTGAGGGCTGGCGCAACTGGTCAGTGCCAAGGCGCCTGCGAGGACCGCGGCCCAGACTGCGGCGCGGTGCTTGATTCTGGTCATGGTGATGCCTTTCAGATGGGAGGTAAAGAAAGTAAGAGCAGGCTTGTCAGCTCGTGGCCTTGCGGCGGCGCTTGCCGACGAGAACGGAGGCGGAAACTGCGAGCATGAGGGCGACGCCGTTGAAAATATTCGTCACCCAGGTTTGGGCGCCGAGGAGGGTGAGGCCGTTGCTGCCGACGGCGAGGAGGACGACGCCGATCACGGTTCCCCAGACATTGAAGTAGCCGGGCTTGATCGTTGTCGCGCCCAGGAAGGCGGCAGCGTAGGCCGGGAGGAGGAATTCCGGACCCAGGTTCGGGGCGGCGGTGCCGCCCCGGGAGGCCAGCAGCGCACCGGCCAATGCCGCGAGGACCCCGGCAGCGATGAATGACGAGGCCAGGTACCGATCAACCCGTACACCGCTAAGCCGTGCCGCGTCGCGACCCATACCCGTGGCGCGAAGGTAGCGGCCGTACGGCGTCTTCTCGACCACGTAGAACAACAGGAGGCTGAGCACGATTGCATAGCCGAGGACGACCTGGAGGTCGAAGACCCTGGTGATGGTAAGCGCCCCGAACTCCTCTGAGCCGAGCACGAGGAGGGAGCTGCCGGTAACGAGCAGGTTCAGGCCGGAAAGGATTGTGGCCGAAGCAAGTGTCGCGATGAAGGCGTTCACCCCGACCTTGACGACCAGCACCGCGTTGACGATGCCGACGCCAGCGCCAACCGCCAGGCAAGCGAGGATAACCACGGGCAGGGGTGCCCCGGCGTTCGACAGGGCGATTGCGGTGATTGCGCTGAAGCCGAGGACTGCGCCAAGAGAGAGGTCGAATTCACCGGCTGCCAAGGGAAGGATCGCGGCGAGGGCGAGAATGACCGGGATCGATTGGTCCGTCAGGATGGCCTTGACGTTGTCGGACGTGGGGAAAGTGTCCGGCAGCAGGGCCGAGAAAACAATGATCATCAGGACAAGGAAGATGATGACCCCGTACGAGGTGGCAACGGTGCCGATGTCCGGCCGGTTCCGTCCCGGCTTTGCTGTCTTTGTGGAGGGGCGTTCCTGGGTGCTGCTTGCGGTGGTGCTCATGGCGTCCTTCTGGGAAATCTCGGGGTTTTTGGTGGGAGCCGTCGGGGGATTCATGCCGCCGCCCCATGTTGGGCGCAGAGGAGCGCGAGGTGCTCCTCGCTGATGTCCTCGCCGGTGGCCTCAGCGACGAGGCGGCCGCGGTCAAGTATGAGGACCCGGTCGCACAGGCCGACGAACTCCTCGAAGTCTGTCGATGCCAGAATTACGGCCAATCCATCTGCGGCGAGGCCCCGGACGATGTTGGCGATCTCCTGCTTGGCCAGGGCGTCCACACCCTGTGTGGGTTCATCCAGAAGCAGCGCGGTCCCGCCGAACCCTGCGGCACGGGCGACGACTACTTTCTGCTGGTTCCCTCCTGAGAGGAGCCCGATAAGCCGGGAGGGGTCCGCTGGCTTGACCGAGAACTGCTCGATCAGCCGCAGTGCCCCGTTGCGCTCCTTGCGGCCGTCCAAGGCGCCGTTCCGGGTGAAGGTCTTCAACCGGCCAAGCGTGATGTTCTCCCGGACGGTCATTGGCAGCACTGCTCCTTCGCGGCGCCGTTCCTGAGGCACGCACGACACCCCGGCTGCGATGGCGGTCGCCGGTGAACCCGGCGAATAGCTCTTCCCGGCCAATTCCATGTGCCCTGCGGATGGATTCTGAGCACCGGCCAGAATCCGGATCAGTTCGCTGCGCCCGCAGCCCACGAGCCCGGCGACGCCCAGGATCTCACCGGAGCGGACCTGCAGATCCACCCCCCGCAGCCGCGGTCCGGTGAGATCCTGGGCAGAGAGCACGACATCGCCTTCGCGTTCACTTTGGCGGGGAATTTTCGTTTTCTCCAGTCGTTTTCCCACGACCCGGGCAACGATATCGTCCACACCCATTTGCGCCAGAGGCTCGTCGGCGACGAGCCTTCCGTCGCGGAGGATCACGAGTTGGTCGGCGATGCGCTTGACCTCTTCAGTGCGGTGACTGACGTAAATGACCGTTCCGCCGTTAGCTTTCAGTTCCTCCAGCGAGGTCAGGATCGTGTCGACCTCCTCGACGGGGAGGGAAGCCGTGGGCTCGTCCAGTACGACGATGTTTTTCGCGAATGCCCGTACACCGGATTCTTCTTCGTCCTGGAACGCCCTGGCGAGGCCGACCATAGTCCGCAGGGTGGGGTTCAGTGAGCCGACCAGCGCCCCCGGGTGCACGGAGATGGCGAACTTTTCGAGTGTCGCGGCGACATGCTCGTGCTGGCGGGCCTTGTTGATTGGTCCGAGTTTGCCGGGGGCCCGGAACCGGTCAACAAAGGCGAAGTTGTCCGCGATCGTCAGACTGTCCACCAGTCCGACGTCCTGGTGGAGGAACCGCAGACCCGCTTCGTGGGCAGTGTGCGGCGTCATTGGCAGCGACATCGCAGCCCCACCGATGGTAAGTGCCGCGCCGGGGTCGGGCTGGTAGACGCCGGCGAGGACCTTGATAAGGGTGGACTTGCCTGAGCCATTCATGCCTAGCAAGGCTGTGATTTTTCCACGCTGCACGGTGAAAGAGACTTCATTGAGGGCCCGCTGACCGGAAAAGGTCTTGGACAAATTCTCTATCCGTAGAGCATCTGTACCTGTACGGACGTCAGTGTCCGAAGTGACCATGGGTATGCCTTCCAAGAGGAGGAGAAATAGTTGGTCGGGGCCCCTGATTCGGGCCCGGAAGCTTTGTTCGTCGAGCCCTTCCCTGTGCCCTTCAGTGGGCTCCAGGAGGAGGTCGAAAGCTGCGTTTTCGGGGTTGTGGTTTTGATCATATCTAGTTTATGATCAGATTCACAAGAGCCCGGCAGAAGGTTTTCTCAAACGGGTTCAAAACCCAACAAGGCTCATATGCCCCGCCCGAACGTCGGCCCCAAGCAAGTTACTGGAAGGTTTAGATATGACGACTTCCCCTCTTTTCCAGCCCCTGACCGTACGATCGACGACGATCCGCAATCGCATCTGGGCCTCCCCCATGTGCCAGTACTCCTGTGAGAACCAGGACGGAATCCCCAACGATTGGCACCTGATGCATCTCGGTCAGTTCGCTGCTGGTGGTGCCGGTCTCATCATGGCCGAGGCGACCGGGGTAAACCCCGCAGGCCGCATCTCGAGCGAAGATACGGGCATGTGGAACGACCAGCAGCGTGACGCATGGGCACGCATCGTCCGCTTCTTACACGAGCAGGGCGCAACCGCAGCAATCCAGCTGGCCCATGCCGGCCGGAAAGCCTCCGACTACCGGCTCTTCGACGAACGCTGCGGCACCACAAAGCCTGTCGCAGAAGGCGGATGGAAGACTGTGGCTCCCTCGGCCCTGGCGTTCCCGGGCTTTGATGTGCCCCAAGAGCTGGACCATGCAGGCATCGACGAGGTCGTCCATGACTTCGCAGCAGCGGCACTGAGGAGTGTGCAGGCGGGATTCGACATAATCGAAATCCATGCAGCCCATGGGTACCTCATCCACGAGTTCCTGTCGCCGCTCAGTAACATCCGCACCGATGAATATGGCGGATCCCTCGAAAACCGGGCCCGGCTTCTGCTGCGCATTGTCTCAGCAGTACGGGAAGCCATTGGCGAAAACCATGGACTCTTCGTCCGGTTCTCCGCAACGGACTGGGCAGAAGGCGGATGGGACCAAGAGCAGACCGCCGAGGTCGCCGCCATGGCACGCGACCGGGGAGCGGACGTCTTCGACATCTCGACCGGCGGCCTGATTGACGGCGTTGAAATCCCAGTGGGCGAGGGATACCAGGTTCCCCTCGCGGATCACATCAAATCGGCGTCCGAGGTGCCCACCTCCGCCGTCGGCCTCATCACGACAGCGAAGTATGCCGAGGAAGTGGTCGCCGGCGGACGTGCAGATGCGGTCATGCTCGGCAGGGAACTGCTCCGTGATCCACATTTCGCCCTCAGGGCGGCCCGGGAGCTAAACGTCCACGTCGACTACTGGCCACGCCAGTACAAGGCCGTGCAGTGGAAGGTGCGCGAGACCGCCGACCGCTGAACCCCAGTTCCCACCCCGACATCTCCACAGAAGGGACGACCGACATGACACACAAGACCGTTACCGGCACACTGACTGCCCTTGATCGGCTAGAAATCCAAGAACTGACCACCGGCTACGGGGTTCACCACGACCGCAGAGACTTTGCTTCTCTCCGTGAGTGCTTCACTTCGGATGCGACCTACATCATGCGCATCATGGACGGCCCCACGTATGGCCCCCACGAAGGGCCGGAAGCAATCGTGGGCCAGATCCAGGCGTTCAAAGAATCCCAAAACGACGTCCGGCGCCACCATATCTCCAATATCCAGATCGAACCGCTCGGTGACGATACCGCATCCGTCCTTTCCTATGTTCTCGTCTCGGCCACTGACACCGACGGACTCGCGATCAAAACAGTGGGCACATATGCTGACACTGTCGTCCGAACACCTGAGGGCTGGCGAATTGCCCGCAAGGAACTCCAGTTGGACTCGACGTTTTAACTGCCGAGGAATCCAGGGCAACGGGAAGTAGTGAGTCGATGAAGAAGAATGCCCGCCCGTTGGGCACGAAAACCAGTCAGGCCTATGAATACGTCAAGCGACGCATTCTCGACGGCACGTACTCTCCCGGACACCGACTCGTGCTCGAGAACATCTCCCGCGAAGCAGATATGAGCCAGCTCCCGGTGAGGGAGGCTCTTCGGCGCCTGGAAGCTGAAGGCTACGTCGCCTACAAGCACAATGCCGGTGCGCGGGTTGCCGAACTTGATCCTGCTGCATACGAGAGCACCCAGGCGGTCATCGCTGTTCTTGAGGGGGCCGCAACTGCGGGAGCGGCCCCTTATGTGACCCCCGATGCAATTAGGAAGGCCGAAGAACTCAACCAAGAGATGCGTCGAAGACGCGAACTCTTCGATGCCGAGGGCTTTATGGACCTTAACGCCCAATTCCATGATCTCCTGTGCTCTCCTTGCCCGAATGCACATCTGATGGAGTTGCTGGAAAGCGAACGCAGCCGGATGGCTCTCATAAGGAAGCCAACCCTCGGCATCATCATGCGGCATGCGGCAGAATTCGTGGAAGACCACGACCAACTCCTGGAACTGCTCAAAACAAATCCCCACTCCCCCGAGATCCAACTCCTGGCCCAAGCCCACAAGAGGCGGATACTCGAGGCCGTTCAAACAGAGGCCGTGGCCTATCACCTTCCGCGGACGGAAACAGAGGAGCTGCTGGAAATCGAGGCACGCACTCCTTAATCCGCTGCGGCACTGTGCAGGCACTCCGGAGAAAAAATAGCCTGGCGCCTTGGCCCCTCCCCTGCCGCTGGGCTGCGCTTCACGTGCCGCAGCCTCAATGGCGAGAAGTCGGGGCGCACCGGATCGCAAATTAACAGGTGCTGTCACTACGGCGCAGCACCCGCCGCCGGGACTTCATCTGTCATCCCCAAAAACCGTGCCCAACGGGGCCGGCATTGATGCAAAGGAGCAACGATCATGACCGCTGAAGAGACTTCTGCCAGAGAAAGTGTTGTCGTGGCCGCCGATCGATCGGCCATGCAGGACACCCTTGCCCGCTACGCGTGGGGCTACGACGAAGGAAACTTCGACATGCTGGCGGACACCTTCACCGAGGACGGGACCACCAGCGGCAAGGTCGCGAATTCGGATGCCTCCTGGGGCCCAACAACAGGCAACCAGGCGATCGCCGGCATGCTCAAGGCGATCCGCGAACAGCAGACGGACCAGCGCCGCCACACTGTTCACACGTTCCGCTTCGAGAACCAGAGCTCTTCAACCGCCGACCTCTACAGCTACGTGCTCATCACGTCGACGGAAAACGCAGTGACCAAAACCCTGACCGCCGGCTGGTACCGCGCCTCCATGGTCAAGGAAGCCGACGGGCAATGGCGCATGGCGGACCTGACCGCGCTGCTTGATAGCCCCTTCTAGAGACCCGGGGAGAATGCGATGTATTCAAGGAACCTTACGGGGCCACCTTCGCGACCAGGCACGCGTGGAACCGTTGACGATGGATTGGTGACCCGGTGAAAGCGAACAGCTTGCTCTTTTCCCCGTACCGGCTCAAGGGCATGGACCTGAAGAACCGTATTGTCATGTCCCCGATGCTCATGTACCAGGCCCACGACGACGGTTCCGTCACCGAGCGCCAGGTGCTCCACTACGGTGCCCGTGCACTTGGCGGGGTGGCGTTGATCATGACCGAGGTCGTTGCCGTCCACCCGCTTGGGCGCATCAGTGAGTCCGACATCGGGCTCTGGTCCGATGAACACATAGCCGGCATCCGCCGCATCGTTGAAGCCGTCCACGCCTGTGACGCGAAGATCGGTGTTCAACTGGCGCACGCAGGCCGGAAGGCCAATCTCCCTGGCGGCTGCGTGGCACCCTCCCCAATCCCGCACTCGGAAGACTCGCCAACGCCGGCAGAACTGACGACGGCGGAAGTACGCCAACTGGTTCAGCACTACGGGGCCGCGGCTGCCCGCGCTGACCAGGCGGGGGTGGACTGCATCCAGATCCACGCGGCCCATGGCTATCTCGTCCATGAGTTCCTGGCACCAATGTCCAACGAACGGACGGACGAGTACGGGGGCAGCTTGGAGAATCGGGCAAGGTTTCTCCTCGAGGTCGTGCGCACTGTCCGTGCGGCGCTGCCGCCTGGCAAACCTTTGCTGGTCCGCTTCTCCGGGACTGACCTGGTCGACGGCGGCGTCACTGCCGACGATGCCGTCCAGCTTGCCAAATGGCTCGAGGCCGCCGGCGCGGACTTCCTTGAGGTGACGACCGGCAACATTACCAAGACCTACACCGGGGAAATCTATCCGGGGTATCAGGCAAAGTTCGTGCAGGATGTCCGCCGCCACTCCGCGCTGCCGCTGGGATCGGTCGGATCCATCCACTCGGCCGATCTCGCAGAGTATCTGCTGCGGGACGGAGGCATCGATCTGGTCTTCATCGGCCGGGCACTGTTGCGCGATCCGTTCTGGCCTATTCACGCGGCATCCGACATGGGTTCGGAGCCACCCCTGCCGATCCCGACGTATGCGCGGGCCAGCGGACCCTACCAACGCGGTTTCTGAGCGCCGACAGATCTAACCGTATCCCCCCACGTGGTTGCGGCTTGACAGCAAACCACCCACCAGCGAACCATATTTCGTATACGATTTCATATTTGATGAGGAGAAGGTTTTGGAGCAGGTCAACGACGACACCCTGGCTGCAGCACGCAAGGTGATCGCGGTGCACATCAACTACCCCAGCCGGGCAG
>NZ_JBIVOO010000022.1:0-20555 GCF_044754165.1 Arthrobacter sp. NPDC093139 | reverse complement strand
TATTGAGTTCTCAAACAACAGACACACCCGGCACCACCACAACCAAACCACAGTCGCGGATCGCTCCGGAGCAACTTTCCAAACTTACCCGAACCGGTGAATCTTTGCAAATCAGAATTTCTGCGATTTGCGATCCAACGGGGGGTCCCCGCCCATTCTCGGCACGCCAATCAGCGTGCCATTTCCGGGCTGTTTTGTAAGGGGTTGGCCGCTATTTTTCCGCTTCAGCGGCGGCGACTCGAATTACTTTACACACCCGGCGAGCCCAGCGCAAATTGGCGTCCGGACGGCCTCCCGGCCCCGCGACCGGCATCCTCCGTTGCCCTTCTTCCTTGCCGGAGTCCGCGTGTGAAGACGAACTAGACAGAACGGTCTGTCTCAAATAAATTCAAGGAAGATCTCCGCCCTTAGGGGCAGCGGTCCGTTATCGCTGAAGCAGAACGGCGGATCAAGTGCACGCCATGAAAGAGCCAAAAATGACTGCAACACACTTTGACCGCTTCGTAGCCGAGGTCCTCACCACGGACCGGGAAACCGATACCGGGCTGAACCCGGACGAGCTCTACGGCCTGTACACCAGCTGGAGTCTGATCCACAAGACCCAGCCCGAAAGCCCGGAAGCCCTGCGGGCGGGGCTGCAGGCGCTCGGCATCGATCCTGACAACAACGAACTGTCCATGACTGGACCGGCCGCGGCTGATTACATCATCGCCAGCGCGCCCAACCTTATTTAGCCCGCAGCTCAGCGGGAAGAGCCGGACAGCGGCCCTTCCTGCTGAGCTTATTTCCTGATGTGCTTGAGACGCTACGCTGCGGCCAATGCCGTCCTGGCCACCAGCGCCGCATGCCTGGGTGCCCCCACGCAGGCTGACGTAGCCGTGGTTTAACCAGCTCCTGCTGTCAGGGTTCAACAAAAATACGCGCGGGCCAGCAACTTGGTCCGCGCGGGAAAACGCAAGGTATTCAATGGACGATCTGTCCGGCATTTCAGCAGGCACATCCTTGGGCGGCAGGTACCGCGTCGTGGAACAAATCGGCTCCGGAGCCATGGCGAACGTCTACCGCGCCACTGACGAATCCCTCGGCCGGGACGTCGCCGTCAAGATAGTCATCAAGTCCAAGCCGGCCCAGGAACTGCAGGACACCGTTGGCGCGCTGCAGGACGACGACGCCGAGGTGAGCGTCCTCGCCCGCCTGAACCACCACAGCCTGGTCACGCTCCTTGACGCGGGCGTGGACAGGGCGGAACCGAGACGGCCGCGCATCTACCTCGTCATGGAGCTTGTGGACGGTCCGGACCTCAAGCACCGCCTGCGGGAAGGCCCGCTCCCAGCCCGCCACACAGCGCAGATTGGCTACGACCTCGCCGACGCCCTGACCTACATCCATGAAAACGGCGTAGTGCACCGGGACGTCAAACCCAGCAACATCCTGGTCTACGACTACACCTACGATGCAGCCCGGATGCGCGCCAAACTGACGGACTTCGGCATCGCCCTGATATCCGACGCCCAGCACTACGACACCGGCGGTGTCCTGGGGACCGCAGCCTACCTCAGCCCGGAGCAGGCGAGGTCCGAACCGGCAGGACCTCCCAGCGACGTGTACTCCCTTGGCCTGGTGCTGCTTGAGTGCCTCACTGGTGAACCAGTGTTCCGGGGTGACCCCCTCCAAAACGCGTTGGCACGGCTGATCGATGACCCCGAGATTCCCGGCGATCTCGATCCGGAGTGGCGGCAGCTTCTGGCGGCCATGACGGCGCGGGAGCCGGAGTACCGGCCCTCCACCCGTGAGGTCGCCCAGGCCCTTGAGGACCTGGCCGTCAACAGCCGCGGCAAACACAAGATAGATGCCAGCATTCCCGGCAGCGAGGACGCCGATATAACAGAAGAGCTCCGCCACTCCTCCTGACCCGCCGTCGGCGTCTGGCCTGAACATAACGAGCCTCCTAACCCCCAATTAGTGCCCCCGCACCACCAGCTTTTCCCCAACGTCCCCCGAAAAAAATGGGCAAAGTCCGCAAACGCATTTGGGGGGGACATGAATTTCAGTGCCGGCACTCTTACCGACCGGGATGCCCACCGGGGGCAGTCATGAGCCCCCTGAACGTCTACGTGAATGAGGGATTCGTTCCGATGGTGGACGGGTCGCTTGTCTACCACCGGGGTTTCGGCGACCGGCCCACCCGCAAGGAAGACCCCAAGCCGGCACTGAAGATGGGCCCGCGGGTGTTCACGGCGGCCGGCCAGGTGGTCGCCAGCCGCAGCTATCCGCTCAAGGCTCCGGTGCCGCCGTACGGCAGGCCGGCACCGCTGCGGCCGGACCCCGTGTTCCCGCGTCAGTTCCTGGCCCGGCGCGGGCACTGGGCCAGCTACTTCCCTGAGCGGACGCTGATCGCCGAAACCGGAAGCACCGTCCGCATCCTGCTGCACAACACCCTGTCCCAGCCGCACGAACTGCGGTTCCACGCCGCCGGCCCGGCAGGAGCGGACGCCACGAGCGGGCCAGTCGCTCCGGGCGGGTCAAGGCTCCTGGAATTCCGTGCCCCGCTGCCCGGCACCTACCTGTTCTCCGACCCTGGCAACCAGCCAGTGGAGAGAACCCTGGGCCTGTTCGGCGCGCTGGTGGTCATAGACCCGCGGAACGCCTGGCGGCTCAACCCGGGCGGGGTTGAGTTCGAGCGCCAGTGGCTGTGGCTGTGCCATGACGTGGAATCGAATTGGGCGCGCATCGCGTCCCAGGGAAAGACGGTCAACCCGCTCACCACCCCCGCCGTCCCGCGGTACTTCACGCTCAACGGATACTCAGGATTCCAGGCGCTGGCTCTCACCACCGATGAGGTGTTCAACGAGCACCGCGAGGAAGACACGCTTCCCTCAGGCCACCCGCGGGAAACCGATGTGCGGAACTTCAGCGCCTCTCCGGGTGCAGGTGCGGTCCGCACCGGCCAGCTGATGAGGATGGTCAACGCCGGCATCACCGACCATCAGCTGCACTACCACGGCAATCATGTGTGGACCGTGCGGGCCAATGGCGTCGACTTCCCGCGGACCAACGGCAGGATCAGTCCGCAGGGTGACGTGGTCCTCCAGCAATGGGAGGATACCGTCCAGCTTCAGCCGCTTGAGCGGAAGGAGGCGATGCTCCCGGTCCGGCGTCCGCCGGAAGTGGTGGACGAAGTCTGGAACGCGCGGTCCGAGGACTGGAAGTATCCCATGCACTGCCATGCCGAACCGTCGCAAACGGCAGCGGGCGGGCTCTATCCCGGCGGTTTGCTGTCCGACTGGACGCTGGCCGCAAAACCCAAACCAGAACCCGGCCTGCCAGGAACCGTGGAGGACGATGCCCACCACACGTTCCGGAGCCAGGTGGACTTCGCCTCCGACCAGCCACACGAAGGCAGCCCCGAGACCGAATTCCCGCTGCCCCCGGACGTCTCAGTCGAAATGGACTTCTTCAGCAGGAAACTCGAATTCCCCGACGGCTCGGAGCATGAGGTGTGGAGTTTCGAGAACGACAAGTCAGGCCGGCAACTGCCCGGGCCGCTCGTGCGCATCACTGAGGGCGACATCTTCCACGCGACCATCAAGCCGAGCAAGCGGGTCCACACCGTCCATTGGCATGGTCTGGAACCGGATCCCCGCAACGACGGGGTTGGCCACACGTCCTTCGAAGTGACGGGGCACTACACATATCAGTGGCGGCCAGATGTTGCAGAGCGCGGCAACCCGAACCGGGGCTCCGCCGGCACCTACTTCTACCACTGCCACGTCAACACACCGCTTCATGTCCAGATGGGAATGTTCGGGGCGGTGATCGTCGATCCCCCGGCCGACCCCGCGGCGCCCATCCCGGCAGGAACCCGGCGCCATTCGCAGGAGGGCCCCCTGTACGACATCGCCACCGAGACGTTGATTGCGCCGTATTCGATCGATCCCCGGTGGCATGAGCTTAACCACGCCGCAGGGCTGTCCGGTGAGGACGCGGGCCTCAACCGCTTCGAGCCCAGGCACTTCTTTCTCCTGGGAGGCGCCATCGCCAGCAGGCCCAGGGGCGACAGGGTGTGGGCCATCTCCGCCATGAAGGCGAACATGGTTACCGGAAACCGGAAGCCCACGCTGGTGCGCATGGTGAACGTGGACTACTTCCCCACGGTCACACGGTTCATGGACGCGGCCGGAAGGCCGGCGCGCATCGCCGAACTGATCGCGCACGATGGCCGCCCGTTCTGGAACACGCCCAACCCGGCGGGCCCGGCTATCCAGCCGTCGCTGGCGGGCCAGCCACTGCTGACCAGCATCATAAAGTCCGGCGCCGCGGAGAAGTTCGACTTTCTGCTGCGTCCGCCGGCGCCCGGGAAATACACGATTGCCATCGATTTCCAGCACTGGATTACCGGCGCCGTTCTCGCGACGCGGACGGTGACGGTGAGCGCCTCCTGACGGGCTGACGCGGCCGGCGGCGACTGCTAGTGTGACGAAATGGATGCAACATGGTTCGGCCCAGGAACGGCAAGATGATCGCCGGAGTCTGCGCGGCCCTCGCGGCACGATTCGGGATTCCCAAGGCACTCGTCCGCCTCGGCTTCGTGCTTTTCGGCCTGTTTGGCGTCGGGGAACTGGCCTACATCGCCCTGTGGATCATCATCCCCAAGGAGAAATAGCCGCCTGCCGCTGAGCGCCGGGCGCAGGCACCGGCTCAGCGGCAGGAAAACAGGGCCTCAAGTGTCCGTTCGCTCTTGTCTGAGGGCTACTTACGACGCCGGCCCTGCGGCTTGTGGCCGATCGTCACCGCCGGCGCGTTCCACAGTTCCGCAACGCTCCCCAGCCGCCGCATGCGGGCAATTGCCAGCACCAGCTTCGCGCAGGCCATGGAGTTCGCACCTGGTTCAGGGTGCGCGACAGGGGGCAGCTTGAGCGCTGCCAGGGCGTCGTTCATGCTGTCCTTCGACAGTCCCAGCTCGTCCCGCGCGAGGCTCTGGGCACAGTAGAAGTCCTTGGCTGGCAGGTCCAGGTGCAGCCGCTCGCTGGCCTTCAGCATCACGTTGGCGTTGTAGCTGCCGGTGTAGCCGACCATGGGGTCCTCACCCGCGAAGTGCAGGATTCCCTCAACGGACATTTCCCAGTCGGCGGCGGAACAGACGTCCTCCGCCGTGATGCCACGGAAGCGGGTATTGAGGGGGTCAAAGTGCTCGACGCCGGGCGGAGGCTTGATCAGCCAGAAGGCCTTGTCCTCAACGCGTCCGTTGCGGACCTTCACCAGACCGACGCCGCACACCGACGCGCGATCACTGTTCGCCGTTGCAAAGTCAACGGCGGTAAAGCTGATTCCTGGCACTATTGGCTCCCCCTTGGCGCGGCAGTGGTCAGTAGGCGCCGCTGCTTGGCCCTCCCCACTACCGCATATCTTCGCAAACCATATGCGGGAATTCCTTCTGGGCGTGATTGTGAACTGAAGGACGGCTCAGCGGGTCAGCGCTGCGGATGCAGCGCCCTGTTCCAGAGCACGGCGCCGGCGGCGTTGCGGAGGCTGACGGTGAAGACGTCGTCCTCGTCGAGGTCCACGTGGCCGAAGAATTGGCTTTCGCCGGTCCGCGGGGACTGGTTGGCGTAGGCGCCGGCCTTGAAGAACGCCACCTCCGGGCCGAAGGTGCCGTCCATCTGGCTGGGCCCGAACGTTCCTGCGTTGATGGGGCCTACCACGAATTCCCAGAAGGGATCAAAGTCCTGGAACGCGGCACGCTCCGGCGAGTAATGGTGGGCGGCACAGTAGTGGACGTCGGCCGTGAGCCAGACCACGTTTTTAACCCGGTTGCGCTTGAACGCGGACAGCACAGCGGCGATCTCGAGTTCCTTGCCCAAGGGGGCGCCGGCGTCGCGGTTCGCGAGGGACTCCTGGTTGACCGGGCCGTCCGGCACGATGATGCCGAGCGGGAGGTCGGCGGAGATGACCTTCCACGTGGCCGTGGACCGGCTGACTTCCTTGATCAGCCAGTGGGCCTGCTCCTCTCCGAGGATGTGGGTGAGGCTCGCTTCCTTGCCGGCGGTGTTCGGGTCCTTGAACGTGCGCATGTCCAGGCAGAAGACGTCCAACTGTGGGCCGCGGGAAATTTTGCGGTAGATGCGGGCCGGTTCGAAGCCGGTGCTGCCGTCGCTCAGCTGGGCGATGGGCTGGTATTCCTGCCAGGCCTGGCGGCCGCGGGCGGCCAGGACGTCAACGCGGCGTTCGGTGTAGCGGGCGTCGGTGAGGATCTCCCCCGGGTACCAGTTGTTGGTGGTTTCGTGGTCGTCCCACTGGGCGATCACCGGAACGTCGGCGTACATCGCCCGGACGTTGCGGTCCATCAGGTTGTAGCGGTGACGGCCGCGGAACTCGTTGAGGGTCTCGGCCACCTTGGACACTTCCTCGGTCACAAGGTTGCGCCAGACATGCCCGTCCGGCTCGGTGACCTCGGCTGCAATGGGGCCGTCGGCGTAGATGGTGTCGCCGGCATGGATGAAAAAGTCCGGCTTGGTGGCGTGCATGGCCGCATAGCCGCGCATGCCGCCGAGCTCCTCGTTGATGCCCCAGCCCTGGCCCGCGGTGTCGCCGCTCCAGACGAAGCTTTGGCCGCGGGGCGAGCCGCCGCTGCGGAGGGCGCCGGTTCCGGGTGCCGTGGTGAAGGAGCCGCGGGCGGTTTCGCCGGCGTGGCCGTCGCGGTCCTCGAAGTGCATCGTGAGTGCGAAGCGCGTGCCGGCCGGGAGATGGGTGGCGTTGATCTTGGAGGTGAAGTCGGTGGCCTCGCTGGCGGCCGTCCCCCGCAGCACCCGCTGGAAGGCGCGGCCGCCGCGGAGCGGGGAACCGTCGTCGTCGACCGCCAGCAGGCTTGCAACCAGCCGTCCCGGGCCCGACGCGCGGGACCACAGGACGCCGGAATCGGCGGTGACATCGCCGGTGGCGATGCCGGACGGCAGGGTCAGGCGGTTTCGGACCAGCGCGACGCCGGACGGCCGGGCCGCGTGGGCGGGCGCGGCTATGGCGGGGACGACGGCGGCAGCACCGGCTGCGGCGAGGGCACCTTTGAGGATGTGGCGGCGGGTGAAAGGAGTCATGGGGCCATGCTTGACGGCGTGTGTGAACCGTTGTGGACGGTGGCATGAACGCCTGAATGATGCCGGGTTACCCGCTGTTGTGCGTGCAGGCTGCACCGAGGCTATTTCATAGGCTGCTATTGGATATTAATTTCCCTTCCAAAGTCGTTGCGAACAGACTAATATCCTGCACCTAGGCATTAATCAAAGACGTAAATGCCGAGAGCTGACGCTTACTTGAGTAAGTGACAATGAGTGGATTGTGCAGTGTGCGTAATCCGTGGCAACTCATTTGCAGTGAACCTCATGCAGGAACTGCCCCACAGGCTATTCATCTACGAATACCCTCACCGCCATTGCTTTTACCCGCAGGTCTCCGACGCCCTTCGTCGTGCGGTCTTTACCAACCACATCTCGGATGGAGTTTTGCCATGAAAAGAGTGCTAATTCTTGCTGCCCTTTTACTTGGGCTCGTAGTAGGCGGGGGTCCCGTTTCGGCTGCCCCTCCAGATCCGATTGAGTTCACCTTCGTCAACAGAGACTGCGGCTACAGAATTGAGATCACCGTCACCGGTAAATCCGGCGTCAATGAGCTTCCCGGAGGTGCGACCATCATCACCGCGCCCGGACAGGAAGCGACCCTGACGAACATCAGCACCGGGGAGAGTGTCACCTACGTTATTACCGGTGCCACACACATCGATACGAGCGAGCCCGGTCTCCTAATTGTGAAATCGACGGGAAGAAACGTGCTCATCGTTCCTGTCGGCGACAGAGAGGGCCTTTACCTCACTCAAGGCAATGTGGAGTTCGTACTGGACGATAGGGGACGGCAAGTCAGCCCGTTTGAGGGTCCAGGCCAGGTAACCGACATTTGCGCACTTCTGGCATAACCGAGCATGACGCACCCCTTTCCACAAATAAAGCGGGTGGCTGGCATATTTGCCAGCCACCCGCCGTCGTGCGTTCTTATTTGCTGAACTATTCAGCCCGTACGGACCTCATCCACGAACGCTACCTGCGCCACGGCTTGCTGGTAGAGCTTCAGGGCCTCGTCCACGGCGAGATTGCCGAAGTTGAGGGACAGCTGCAGGCCCTCCAGCTGGGCGTTGGCGGTCTCGGCCGCGCTGACCTTTTCACCCAGGGCGCGGGAGTTGGCGAAGTTCGTGGCCAGTGCCGCCGCGACTGAGAGAATCACCGCTGCCAGGCAGAGGAACCGCCACACAATGGAGTCGTCGTCCAGCGAGAAGATCCCGCGGACCGACTCCGTGAATCCGGTGCCGCCTACTGCCGGCCCGGCGGTGAGCATGGCGGCCAGAGCACTGCCGACGATGCTGATGTTGGAGAGCCTGTTGCGGCGGGGCCGCTCCCGCCCCAGGTATGAGCGGATGGTCTGCTGTTTTTGGTCAATGCGCTCGGATAGCCGTTGGCGTGTGTCTGCTGAGTCGTCCATGGTCTGCTTCAGCCTTTCTCCCCCCGTCGACATTTTGCGTTCAGGATCCCACCGGCCCGATTTCCGGTCCAGAGCCGAGAGGTTTGGGACGCCTGCCCCGCCCTGCAATGCGCGAACTCGTGGAGCGGCACGGAGCCATGCCACACCCGAAACGAGCCGATCCCGAACGGACAGATTTGTCTCACTGTCCGGCGAGCCTGCCCTTGTGTAGTTTTAGTTTTCAAGCGACGGGACTGCAATGGAGCAGGACCGCCTGGCCTGACGCGAGCACCGGACGAGAGGCGACGAACATGGCAAAGACATCGCGTGTGGCACCACGGCTGGCCGAAGCACTGGCCATTGTCCTGGGCACGGAGGAGATTCCCATCCGGCTGCGGGCGTGGGACGGATCGGAAGCGGGTCCGGCGGACGCGCCGGTCATCGAGTTCCGGTCACGGCGGGCGTTGCGCCGGATGCTGTGGTCGCCGGGGCAGCTGGGCCTGAGCCGGGCGTACGTGGCCGGCGAAATCGAGGCACACGGGGACATCTTCGCAGCCTTCACCGCGCTCAGCTCAGCAGGAAAGCTGGCAGAGCCGGGGCCTTTCAGGAGGCCGACGGCGCGCGAGCTCGGGACGCTGCTCTCCACCGCTGTCCTGCTCGGCGCGGTGGGACCGAATCCGGCGCCGCCGCCCGAAGAGGCGAAGGTGGAAAAGCACGGCCGGCGGCACTCGAAGAAGCGCGACGCCGCAGCGATCTCCCACCATTACGACGTCGGCAACGACTTCTACCGCTTGGTCCTCGGCCCCACGATGGTGTACTCCTGCGCGGTCTTCGACAGTGAGGACGCGACACTCGAGGACGCCCAGGAAGCCAAGCTCGACCTCGTCTGCCGGAAGCTGGGACTGCAGCCGGGCATGCGGGTGCTGGACGTGGGCTGCGGCTGGGGCAGCTTCGCCCTGCATGCCGCCCAGCGCTACGGGGTGAACGTTGTTGGCATCACCATCTCGACTGAGCAGGCGGAGCTCGTCCGGAAACGGGTGGCCGAAGCAGGGCTGACCGAGCGCGTGGACATCCGGGTCCAGGACTACCGCGACATCGACGACGGCCCGTTCGACGCGATCAGCTCCATCGGCATGTCCGAGCACGTGGGCCGCGCACAGCTGCCCCGCTACGTCTCGCAGCTGCACAGCCTGCTGCGCCCCGGCGGCCGGCTGCTCAACCACGCCATTTCCTGGAACGCCGGCCCGACGGAGGATGACCCGGATTCTTTCATCCCACGCTATGTTTTCCCCGACGGCGAGATGCTGAGCCTTTCCGAAGTGGTGGTGGCACTGGAAGCCGGCGGGTTCGAGGTGCTCGACGTCGAGGCGCTGCGGCGGCACTATGCCCTGACCCTCCGGGCCTGGGTGCGGAACCTAGAAGAGCACTGGGACGAGGCGGTGCGGCTGACGTCGCCGGGCCGGGCGCGCGTCTGGCGGCTGTACATGGCCTCGAGCGCGCTGGGCTTCGAGAATGGCCTGACCGGAGTCAACCAGGTGCTGCTGCAGAAGCCCGGAGGCACCGAGCCGCCGCTGCGCCTCAGGCAGTGGACGGCGCAAAACCCCGGTGACTGACACTGTCGAAATCCGCCGGTTCAGCTTGCCGAAACCCAGGAACAGCAGAACATAAGGAGAATCCCATGGCCAACATCCTGATGGTCGTATCTGCCGCCAACTCGCTCACCATGAAAGACGGCAGCGAGCATCCCACCGGGTTCTGGGCTGAGGAGCTGGTGGAGGCACACCGCGCCCTGCTCGGGGCGGGACACACCGTGGACTTCGCCACGCCCGGCGGGCTCAAGCCGACCGTGGACAAGGCCAGCCTCCAGGCGGATGCCGTCGGCAGCGAGGAACGGGCGGAGGACTTCCGCACCTACCTGGACATGATCGATGTAGACCTGTTTGCGCCGCTCGTGCTGGCCGACGTCGACACATCCGCATACGACGCCGTGGTCCTGCCGGGCGGGCACGGGCCGATGGCCGACCTGTTCCGGGATACGGACCTGGGCCGGGTCCTGGTGGAGATGAACGCAGCGGGCAAAATCATTGCCCCGTTCTGCCACGGCCCCGCGGGCCTGCTCAGCGCCACGGCCGACGACGGCGCGTTCGCCTTCGCCGGACGGCGGCTGACGGTGTTCAGCAACTCAGAGGAACTGGGCGGCGGCACCGGGGAAAACACGCCGTGGCTGGTGGAGACGCTGCTGCGCGAGAAGGGCGCCGTCGTGGAGACCGGCCCGGACTGGGCCAGCTTCGTGGTGCGTGACGGCAACCTGATCAGTGGCCAGAACCCGCAGTCCAGCGTGGACGTGGCCAGGGAGGTCATCAAGGCACTCAAGGCTGGTTGAGCCCGTCTGAGCCAACGGCCGGGACCTTTGGATCCCGACAAGCTCGATCAGCGGGAGGCCGGTTCGATCAGCGGGGGCGGCTCAGCCGCCCATGCCGGGACGGACCGGGACGAAGTCGATCTTGTTTCCGGAGCCGGTTTTCTTCTTCGGAGAACGCGAAAAGCCCTTCGCGTCCAGATGGTTCTGCGCGCGGTACTCGGCCAGGGCGTCGTCATAGGCTTGGTTCAGCCGCCGGCCGGACACCTGCTCTGCCGTGCCGTCGGTAAAGGTGATGGAGATCAGGACGCTGTCGGGAAAGTGCCGGTTCATCCGGACAAAGCCTTCGGCATCCTGCAGGAGATTGATCAATGTGTCCGCCTTCGAGGTCATGGCTTCCCAGTCTCCCGCACTTTTCATCGGTGCGGATGCGGACAGGCGTGAGGATCAGCTTGGGACGATCAGCTTGGTGCGTGCTCGCGGGTTTCGCCGAAGGGGACTTCGTCACTAAGGGCGACAGTGTATCGGCCAGGACTGTGCCGGGTGACCAGGATGCCGGCGGAGCGCTCAATTGAGGCGGCCGGGAGAAGGGCGGCCTCCGCATCGGAAAGCAGCTGATGAAGCTGCTCCTGGCCCCCTACCAGCACTTCAATTTGTGCAGCGGCTTGTTCAGACATGGGAATCTCCTTAGGCGGATTGGTTTCAACTAGAACGGTTTCGTCGCTCGTGCGACTCGTCTTCGTGGCGTATCGACAGGGCGTCGGCGGCGAAGAGCATCTTGCGGCCCATCAAATCGTCGGGCCATACCCAGACCACAGATCCATCAGGCATGAAGGCATCGATGGCACCGGATCCTGCGACTCCATCTGACTCAAACACCACGCGGTCACCAACGGCGTAGCCGCGCGGATCCCCGGGGGCCGGGGCTGACGCTGTTTGTTGGGTGGGAATTGAAGGTTCAACTGACATATCGGAATTAACCTCATGTGGAGTATGTGAAAGGATCGAGCCGGGCCGCTGCGCACCCTGATCGGCGCACCGGCTGGGGCCCTTAAGAAAGGCTGGCGCTTGGCTGGCCTTGCGATTACTGCGTACTGACTAGGCTACAGTATTGTCAACAATTCACAATAGGATAGCCAAAAATTGTTAGCGTTCCTGCGGTTAGCGCAGCGGCGCTGGCTCACGACGACGGCGTTTCGCTGCGGCTATTGCGGCGTCCAAGAGGATGAAGCCGAGCAGGCTCCAGCCAAGCAACGGCAGGAAGAGCCCGAGGATGACCATGACGGTAATGGCTGCGAGAACGCCGGCCCAGGGGCCGCGGATGAACGCTCCCCGCGGCGCGGGTCTGCCCACGGCCCAGGTCCTGCCGCGGGTGGGGCGGCGCTTCCACCACATCACGTAGCCCCAGATGACCATGGCTGCCAGCCCCGCAGCCAGGGCGAGCAGGAGGAGCTGGTTCGGCAGCCCGAAGAGCAAGCCCATATGCGCCGCGACGGCCCAGCGGGTGAGCTTGGCGGCAAAGCTGAAGTCGTCAAAATCAGCCCGGCTCGTGATCTTTCCGGCTGCCGGGTCGATCGCTACGGCGCTGGCAGTTGCGGGCCACTCCCGGCCTGCTTCCGTCACGGTCCACGCTGTGCCTGCCGTTGCGGGCGGTTTGATGTCGATCATCGGGGCTGTGATGATGTCTGCCCTCGCGAGCCGCTCGACGGTGTCGTACAGCGTCAGATCTGCGGCCGCTCCGGTTGGCGCCGGTGCTGGACCGTGGCCGGAGTGGTCACCGGCCTGGCCTGCAGGCTGCCCGTTGAGGCTGGTGGAAACGGCGGGTGTAAGCCACCCAAGGTCGCTGCGCAAGGTGGTGATATTGGCTCCAGCATGCGTAGACCATGTCAGCCCGGATGCGGAGAGGAACACAAACCCGGCGAGCAGGATGGTTCCGGTGGTGCCGTGGAGCCACAACGTCCGCGCCCTCCCTGACGCCGGACGTGCTTTCTTGGGTCTTTTCCGGGTACGGATCCTATCAATCCACAGGACGAGGCCGCCGAGGGCGACCACCCCGAGCCAGGAGGCGGCCAGTTCGCTGTAGATCCGGCCGGGTTCGCCGAGGTTCAGGGACCGGTGCAGGTTGGAGATCCACGTGCGCATCGGCAGGGCTCCGCTGCCGCCGTACGTGGTCAGGTCCCCGCGGATGGTTCCGGTGCCGGGATCAACGAAGAGTGTCCTGTATTCGGATTCACCCAGGGAGGGGTCCGTGAACAGCACGCGCGTGGTGTCCTCGGGTCCGGGCGCAGGGCGGACGGTAACGGGGGTGGCTCCGCCGGCAGCTTTCACGGCCGCCTGTACCTGCACTGACAGTGGCAGCGCCCGGGCAGCGGCGGGGACGTGCAGTTCCTTGGCGTAGACGGCCTGTTCCAGTTGCGGGGTGATGGCGTAGAAGCCGCCGGTAAGTGCGGCGATGAGCAAGAAGGGTCCGGCGAGGATCCCGGCATAGAAGTGCACGCGGAGCAGGAACGCCCGGAACCATCCGCGGCCGTTTGGTTCCGCGCTTGAGGGCCTGGTGTCCGGGGGTGCTGTCTGGGTGGAAGTTGGTGGGTCGGTTAATGCAGTCATGGTCTCGTCTTTCGACTCCCGACGGCGCTGCCGGCGCTGCCGGGTCTTGGCAGGCGGCGCGGGCCGGTGGCATGGCACGCGGGCAGCGCAAAACGTCCGGGAAGTATGGAGGAACCCGCACTGGTCACGCCTGGTGCGAAGTCCTCAGGTGCGGAAGGTTGCGGTGGCTAGTTGCCCCGGGTCGGGCGGCTTCGTGCGAGGGCTGTTACCCCGGCGGCCAGGCCGATCAGTCCGGCGGCGAGCCCGATCCAGCCGACGGTGCGGTCGCCGCCGTCGGATGCCGGCGACGCAGCCGGCGCTGCCTCTGTAACTTTCGCGGCCGGGTCGGCTTGGGCCGCCGTGGTTACGAAGGACGGTGCGGGATGGGAGGCCGCCGTCGCGGTAGAGGCTGCGGCAGACGTTGCTGCGGCGTGGTCGTGAGCAGGTGACTCTGTGTCGGCCCAATTCACGGTGGTCCCGTCGGTGTAGCCCTGTGCCGCGGGCAAGATCACGGTGGTGCCGGCGGCCGGGAGACGCCCGACAGAAAGCGTGAAGGTCTGGAATTCGTTCTGACCGATCTGGTGTGCAGCGTCAGCCGTCCAGATCACGCTGGTGGGGGCCTTTGTCACGGTTGCCCCTTCCACTTCCACCGGTTTGGGCAAGGCAGTGGTGATGATCTGGGCTTTCCAGCCATCCATGGGCCTGACCGAGACATTGGTCAGCGGCGTATCGGTGGGCAGCTTCACTTCGAGCCGGTTGGTCTTGGCGGTGTCGGACTCGTTGGGGACGCTGAAGGTGAGCTTGGAGAAACCGCCTTCGGACGTGGAGGACGGGTCGACGGTGACGTGCGCAGAGGCCGCGGCCGCGCCGGCGGCCAGGAACCCAACCGCCAAAGTGGCGGAGATGGCCGTCTCAAGGGTACGGCGAATGGAAGTCTTCATGGCGGGATGCCTTTCACGGTAATTCGGATCAGGAACGAGCAGACCGCAGGGGCCTGTTCGGGAACCGGGCGAAAACGCCGCCGTCGATTCATGTCCGCGGGTGAAAGGGACCGGCTCTAGGCGGCGGAGGCGAACGCGGGAGGACCTCGCCGGGAAGGCAGCCGCACGGCAGGCCGCGCCGGGGGAAGATCCCCGGCGATCGCGCAGGCGCGGGGAACGCGGGGCGGAATGATGCTGGCTGGTTCGGGCTGCCGCAGGAGTGGGCACAGCCAGTCGGCCAGGACTCCGAGGGCACGCTCGCCGCGGGCCAGAACCAGCGCGGTGGCAAGTGTCGCCACCGCGTGGGCGGCCAACATGAGCCCGTCAGGTACGGCTGAGTGGGCCGCAACTGCCAGGGTCACTGTCTTGTGGCCCAACGCTGCTGGTGCGTGGCTGGCGTGGCCGGACAGCTGTGCCTGCGGAACGGCGGCAGATGCTCCGGCCGACAGCGCACTGAGGGCCCAGTGGAGCCAGATCTGCGTCGCGCCAATCAGCCCGGTCAGGGCCGGAAATGACAGGCGAAAGCGCGTCAGGGCAGCCACCGGAACCATGGTGACGGCATACAGGGCCGCCAGAACTGCCGCTGGCGGCAGCTGGCCTCCTCCGGCCAGATGCCCGCCGGTGGCCAGTCCGAGGACGACTGATCCGATAAGTCCGGTGCGGAACAGCCTGAACGAAGCACGGGGCATCATCGGCGTTCCCTTCTCCGGGATCAAGGCTGGCTGCAGTGGGCGGAATAATTCTACGCCGTGTCGAACACCATCCCTGTCCCGGCATGACTCAGAACGTAGTCACGCTCGACCAGTCGCCCCGTGCTGTGGGCAGGCGTGCGCATTCCTGCTCCTACTGCATTGGCGTTGTCTCGAGAGGCAGCTGGTCAGCGGTGCCGGCCTGAGGGTTTGCCAGATGCTCGGGACGGAGGATCTCATCGAGCTCTTCGGCCGTGAGCAGTCCGCGTTCGAGGACGAGCGAGGTGACGCTGCGGCCCGTTGCGAGTGCCTGCCGGGCGATGGAGGTGGCCGCGTCATACCCGATGAGGGGGTTGAGGATAGTGACGACGCCGATGCTCGCTTCGACCTGGGACCGCAGGAACTCCTTGTTGGCGGTGATCCCGTCGATGCAGTGGTCGGCAAGGGTTGTGCATGCCGCGGTGAGGTGGGTCAGGCTGGCGAACAGCGAGCGGGCGATGATCGGCTCAAACGCGTTCAGCTGCAGCTGCCCGGCCTCGGCGGCCATGGTGATGGTCAGGTCATTGCCGATGACCTCGAACGCCACCTGGTTGACCACCTCCGGAATGACCGGGTTCACTTTCCCGGGCATGATGCTCGATCCGGCCTGGCGCGGGGGAAGGTTGATTTCCGCGAAACCTGCCCGGGGCCCCGAGGACAGCAGCCGCAGGTCGTTGCAGATCTTTGACAGCTTCACGGCCACGCGCTTCAGGGTTCCGGAGAACAGCACGAAGGCTCCGCAGTCCTGGGTTGCTTCCACGAGGTTGCCGGCTGTCACCACCGGCAGCCCGGTGATGCGCTGCAGGTGCGTACGGGCCTCGGCAGCGTACCGCGGATGGGTGTTAATGCCGGTGCCGATGGCGGTTGCGCCGAGGTTGATCTCGTGCAGATGGACCAGGGCTTCACGGGTCCGCCGTTCGTCCTCGTCAATCATTACCGCGTAGGTGCTGAACTCCTGGCCCAGCGTCATGGGCACCGCATCCTGCAGCTGGGTCCTGCCCACCTTCACCACGTCCTCGAACTCCACGGCCTTGCGCTCGAGAGCTTCGCGGAGGTAGGCCATGGCGGACAGCAGCTCATGGGCACCTTGGATCGTTGCGATCTTGATCGCCGTGGGGTAGACATCATTGGTGGACTGGCCCATGTTCACATCCCCGTTCGGGTGGATCATGGCGTACTCGCCCTTGTTCAGCCCCAGATGCTCCAGCGCCCGGTTGGCGATAACCTCGTTGGCGTTCATGTTGGTTGAGGTTCCGGCTCCGCCCTGGATGACATCCACCACGAACTGGTCATGGAGCAAGCCCTGCTGGATATCCTGGCAGGCCTGGGCGATGGCATCCTTTTTGGCCCCCTCGATCAGGCCGAGATCGAAGTTGGCCAGCACGGCCGCATGCTTGACTTGGGCAAGAGCCCGTACCAGTTGCGGGTAGGCAGAGATCGCCGTGCCGGTAATCGGGAAGTTTTCCACCGCACGCAGTGTCTGGATGCCCCAGTAAGCGGCCGCCGGGATCTGTCGGGCGCCCATGAAGTCGGTCTCCGTCCGGCTTGCTGCGGTTTCCAAAAGGGACGATTTCTCTGTCATTGTCTCAATCCTTGTGCCGGTTGCTCCGTAAGTGCCGTTTTGGGCGCTCGAAAGGGCACCTGCGGAGCAACCGATGGCTTAGTTGGTTCGGGAGGGTTCGGTAACGGAGACGAACCCAAGTGTCTTGTCCACGACGTTCTCCAGCGGTTCGCCGTTGCAGAACCGCCTCAAATTGTCGACGAACAGTTTTCCAAGATCGTCGAGGTAGTCTTCGGTGTCGCCACTCATGTGAGGGGTGATGATGACGTTGTCCATTCCCCAGAGGGCGTGTCCTTCGGGCAGGGGTTCGGGGTGCACCACGTCCAGGGCAGCCCCGGCAATGGAGCCTGAGGCCAGCGCTTCAGCCAGGGCCTCGGTATTCACCAGTTCCCCGCGGCCTACGTTGATGAGGCGGGCGGACGGTTTCATGGAGGCCAGGACCTGAGCATTTACCAGTCCCCTGGTTTCGTTCGTCAGGGGCGCGGCCAGTACCAGGTAGTCGTAGTCATGGACGATCCGGGCGAGGTCGCGGGAGGAGTGGATCTGCCCAAAATCAGCATCGCCGGGACGGGAGGACCGGCCGGCACCGTCGATTTCCATGCCCACCGCGCGGAAGAGCCGGGCGATTTCGCGGCCGATGGATCCGGTGCCGACCACCAGCGCAGTCTGGCCCTGGATCTTGCGCGTGACGCGGTGCTGCCAGCGATGTTCCTGCTGCAGCCTAAACGAACCCTGCGCGTCCTTGGCCATGTCCAGGACAAAACCGAGGGCAAACTCTGCGATGGCCCGGCTGAGGACGCCGCGGGAGTTGGTGTAGACGATGTTGCTGTGGATGAGTTCATCGAACAGCAGCTGGCTGACGCCGGCTGCTGAGACGTGGACCCATTTCACCGACGAGGCGGCATCCCAGTTTTCCCGCAATGCCGGCGAGAATGAGTGCCATTGGTACAGCACGTCCGCGCCGTCCATCGCCTCGGCAAGACCGTCGGCCTTGGTCAACCGGACGTCTGCAAGCTCCTCGATCTCGGCCAGGCGGGGCGGGAGCGCCTCGCGGTATAGGGCAGCGACGACCGGCCGGCTACCCTGCACTGCGGTCATGAGGCCGAATTTCCGGCGATGGAGGCTTGTTTCGGGGCCAGAGCGTCGATGGCGCTGAGGACCGCTGCCGTGAATTCCGACGTCGACGACGTCCCGCCCACGTCGCGGGTTCCGAGTCCGTCGCGCAAGGCCGACTCGAACGCGGACTGGAGGTGTGCGGCCGCTTCGGGGTGTCCGAGGTGCTCCAGCATCATGGCCCCGGACCAGATCTGGCCCACCGGGTTTGCCAGGCCCTTGCCGGCAATGTCCGGTGCCGAGCCGTGGACCGGCTCGAAGAGGGACGGATAGTCGCCCTCCGGATTCAGGTTGGCGCTGGGTGCCAGGCCGATGGAGCCGGTGACCGAGCTGCCTAGGTCCGACAGGATGTCGCCGAAGAGGTTGGAAGCCACAATGACATCAAAGGTCCAGGGTTTCAGGACCAGGTGTGCCGCCAAGGCGTCAACCAGTTCGCTGGTGAGCGTGACCTCCGGGTACTCCGAAACTGTTTCCGCGACGATCTCGTCCCAGAACGGCATGGTGTGCACAATACCGTTGCTCTTGGTGGCGGAGGTCAGCTTTCCCCGCCGGGTGGCGGCGAGGGCAGCAGCATAGTGTGCAGCCCGCGAGACTCCCATGCGCGTAAAGATGGTTTCCTGGACCGCGCTCTCCTGCGGCAGCCCGCGGTACATGCGGCCGCCGACTTCCGAGTATTCCCCTTCGTTGTTTTCCCGCACGAGGAGCAGATCGATCGGGTGCTTCGCCGCAAGCGGTGACGCGACGCCGTCGAGCGTTTTCACGGGACGGAGGTTGATGTACTGCCGGAACTCCCGGCGGATGGGGATCAGCAGTCCCCACAGGGACTCCGCATCGGGAACCTCCGGGGAGCCCACGGCGCCCAGGAAAATGGCGTCGTGCTTGGCGAGTTGCTCCAGCCCGTCAACGGCCATCATCCGCCCGTGCCGGGAGTAGTACTCGGATCCCCAGTCGAAATACGTGAACTTCAGGTCCAGGGAGTGGAGTTCCGCGATGCGCTCGAGGCAATCGATGGCCGCGGGAACCACTTCATTCCCGATGCCGTCGCCGGGGATAACAGCGATTCTGTGCGTGCTCATGAGATCTTCCGCTCCGGAAGGCCGCCCGGCAGCTGTTGCCAGCGGGCGCGGGAGCCTCCAAGGTTGACGATGGTGCTTTTAGGCTCTGTCATCTCGTGGACGGCGTACCGGACGCCTTCGCGGCCTACCCCGGATTTCTTGAAACCGCCAAAGGGCATGGAATCGATGCGGACGTCGCTGGTCTCGTTGATGACCACGGCGCCGACGTGCAGCTTGTCCGCGATGGCCAGCGCCTGGTCGATGGACTGGGTGAAGACGCCAGCCTGCAGCCCGTAGTCGGAGCTGTTGGCGGCGTGGACAGCGTCCGCGATGCTGATAAAGGGCAGGATGCTGACGACAGGACCGAATACTTCCTCGCGGATGACCCGGCATTCCGAGGGCACGTCGGTCAGTACGGTGGGCTCGTAGTATGCCCCGCGCCGCTGGCCCCCGGCGTGCAGGGTGGCACCGGCCGCTGTGGCTTCTTCCACCCATTCCTCGACCCGCCGGGCTTCTTTCTCTGAAATGAGCGGGCCAACGTCAGTGCCGCGGTCAAGCTTCGGCCCGGTCTTCAAGGCCTTTGTGCCGCGGGTGACGTGCTCGAGGACCTCGTCGAACAGAGAAATGTGCACGTAGACGCGCTGCACCGAGAGGCAGTTCTGGCCGGCCACACCAAAGGCTCCGGCCACGATGGCATCGGCTGCCTGGATGGCATCCGCGTCCGCGCAGACAATCGTTGCATTGTTGCCGCCGAGTTCGGAGAGGATCTTCTTTGCCCCGGCCGCTGCGGAAATGCGTTCCGCAGTTTGGGGACCGCCTGTGAAGGAGATCAGGTCGATCTGCTCATCGGTGACAAGCGCTTCGGAAACGCCCGGTCCGGAGACGATCGCTGCAATGCGTCCCGACGGGACACCCGCTTCCAGCAGTAGCTGCACCAGCGCCAGCCCGGTCAGCGGGGTGCGTCCGGAAGGCTTCAGCACGACGCCGTTGCCCCCGATCAGCGCCGGGCCCAGCTTGTGTGCCACCAGGTTCAGGGGGTCGTTGAACGGTGTGATGGCCGCGACGATGCCAACCGGCTTCCGGCTGTACCAGCCGATCTTGTTGGCTCCGGCCAGACTGTCCTCGAAACCGAGCGTCTCCCCCGTGAGCTCTGCGGATGCGGCAGCCGAGAGCCGCAGTGTTTCGATGCAGCGACGCACCTCGCGCTCGGCTTCTGTGATGGTCTTGCTGCTCTCCGCCGCGATGATCTTGGCGAACCGCCCGGACTGTTCAGCGAGAAGCTGTCCGGCCTTCTCCAGCGCCTGCCTGCGGAAGCGCAGCGGCCACTCTTCAGTCTGAAGATGCCGGTGGATGTGCGCGATTGCACGCCGGACGTCCTGGGGCGAAGAGGAGCAGACCCGGCCGAGCAGAATGCCGTCTTCAGGATCCCGTATCTCCAGAATCATGTCCGTGGTCTGCCATTGGCCTTCGAGGAAAGCGCCCCCGGGAAGGCCTGCAACCTCGGCACGGCCGTAGCCTGTGTCCGGGCCGGCTTCAATGACCATTGTGGATGAAGTCATGAGAGTCCTTACCTGCCTACTTGACTCGGTCGATGATCTTGGCGGCGGCCCCGATGAAGGGCAGGAACCAGGGCGGGCCGAAGTGTCCGGGTACGGGCGGGTTTTTGAGGTC
>NZ_JBIVOO010000021.1:0-57908 GCF_044754165.1 Arthrobacter sp. NPDC093139 | reverse complement strand
GAGTTCGCCTCCCTCGGCGCCGACGGCTTCGGCTTCTCCGACACCCGCGCCGCAGCACGCCGCTTCTTCAAGAACGACACCCACTCCATCGTGGTGAAGACCCTGCAAATGCTCGCGGCGAGGGGCGAGGTCGAGGAGGGGGCGCCGTCATACGCCATGGACCGCTACAAGCTCCTCGACGTCAACGCGGGCACCACCGGAGGAGCGGGCGGCGACGCCTAATAGCGCCGGACTTCCCGCGGGTCACACAGAACGGCGGCCCAATGAATTCGCGGGAACTCAGCTTGCCCGAGAAGCTCGCCGGTCTACGACAAACCCGGTGGCCGCATTTTCGCGGACCGCGGTAATGCCCGCCACAACTGCTTTGATGTTCGGGAAACTCGGTGAAACGGCAACCAAGGTGCCGTCGTCTGCCTTCAGTCGGAAGCGGAACGATCCCTGTCCCGCGCTTACTATTTCAAATGTGCCTGCCATCTGCGCTCCTTCTAACGGCCGCGCCATTGCAGCCGCCTGTAGCCCCCAATTGCCAACACGACATTTACGAGGTTAGCGACCACTAACTGGAGTAACCAGCCCTACCAGCCGGTAGTTTTCCAGGTGCCGCCGCCCGTCCTAAGGTGAGGACATGGCAGACAACCCCGCGCCGGCCACCACCGCCGTCCTTCTCGCGGCGGGGGCCGGCACCAGGCTGGGCCGCGGCCCGAAGGCCCTGCTGCCGTTCCGGGGACGTACCCTCGTTGAGGTGCTGGCCGACGTGCTGTCCGACGGCGGCTGCCGCGAGGTGGTGGTGGTCCTCGGGGCAGGCGCCCCGGTTGTGCGGGCATCAACCGACCTCCGTCGGCATGCCGTGGTGGACAACGCGGAGTGGCCATCCGGGATGGGCAGTTCGTTGAAGTTGGGCCTCGCCACCGCCCGGCCCGGGGACCATGTGCTTGTGGCCCTCGTGGACCAGCCGGGACTGACGCCGGATATAGTGGCCCGGCTGCTGCAGGCCCACCGGACCGGGCGCGTCACGGCTGCCGCCTACCCTGATGCCTTAGGCGAACTCCGGCGCGGGCATCCGCTGCTCCTTGACGCCTCACTGCGCGCGGCAGCCGCGGCCTCGGCAACAGGCGACGCCGGTGCCCGGCACTTCCTGCAGGCGCGCCCGGAGCTCATCGACCTGGTGGACTGCACCCCGTCTCCGGGCTCAGGTCAGCCCGTCGGGGAAGACCTCGATACCCCGGACCAGCTGCACCTGCTGGACTAGTTGGACTGCTGGTGCAGCTGCTGCAGCACGCCCGCTGCGAGAAGTTCCTGCAGCCCCTCTTTGAAGCGGGCCTTGCCGCCATGGGCGGGGTGCCTGATTTTTGGTACGTCAAGGCCGCTGCCGCGGAGGCTGCGGTACGCGACGTTTCCCACTGCCACGACTGTTTCGATGGGAAAAAGTTCGGTCAGCTCTTGCCAGAACGGGATGCCCAAAGCCGCCTCAGCGGACGTCGGTGTGCGGTTGGACAGCGGCTGTCCCGGCACATGCGTATGCCACGGGCAGGCGCTCCACAGCACGGGGAGGACGTCGAGCTCGGCCAGGACCTCCCACATCACGGTCGCCGTCGGCTCCGCCGCGACGCCGGCGGCGTCGGGCGGCAGCAGATACCCTTTCCCTGGCCCGAACAGCCCGAGGGGATTGGCGGGCCCCTCGAGCATGGTGCGGTTGGTAAAGGGAACGCCGGTAATCCTCATGCCGCGGAAACCCGGAGCTTCGCCCACCAGCAGCACCTTCGGTGCCCGGTGACGCATTTCCCCGAAATACGCCGCCAGATTTTGCCGGCGCAGGGCGTTCGCGGGCGTTGAGTGGTCGAAGAAGTTAGTGCAACCGGGCGGGGTTTTCACAGCGGCGAGCCGGTCAATAAAGCCTTCGAAGCCCGACGACGCCACAGGTCACCAGCGGGGGTGGATTGCTTCGCGGAAGTAGTGGTCGTAAATCCAGCGCACTCCGTCGTCGAATTCCTCGCCGAGACGGACACCGGCCGCTCCCGCATTGGACTGCGCCTGCTCCACAGTGCGGGCTCCGGGGATGACCGAGGTGACGCCCTCCTGGGCCACGATCCAGGCGATGGCCGCCTGGGCAGTGCTGATGCCCTCCGGCACCAGCTGTTCAAATTCGGCCACGGCCTTGAGGCCCAGTCCGTAGTCCACGCCGGAGAATGTCTCGCCGACGTCGAAGGAGTCGCCGCTGCGGTTAAAGTTCCGGTGGTCGTCAGCGGCGAACGACGTGTCCTTGGTGTACTTGCCTGACAGCAGTCCCGAAGCCAGGGGCACGCGCGCGATGATTCCCACGCCGGCGGCCTTGGCGGCGGGAAGCACCTCATCCAGCGGCTTGAGCCGAAAGGCGTTCAGGATGATCTGCACGGACGCGGTGCTCTCATGGCGCATGGCTTCGAGTGCCTCGTCGGTGCGCTCCACGCTGACGCCATAGTTCTTGATGGCGCCTTCAGAGACGAGCGTGTCGAGGGCGTCGTAGACCTCCGCGTTGCTGTAGACGGCGGTGGGAGGGCAGTGCAGCTGGACCAGGTCGAGGGAGTCAGTGCGCAGGTTGCGCCGTGAGCGGTCCACCCACTCGCGGAAGTTGGCGAGATTGTAGTTCTCCGGTCGCTGCTCCAGCCGGCGGCCCATCTTCGTTGCCACGGTAAGCTCCAGCCCGGGATTGTCCGCCAGGAATGCCCCGATGGCCTGCTCGCTCCGCCCGTCCCCGTAGACGTCGGCGGTGTCGAAGAACGTCACGCCGGCTTCCGCCGAGGCGTCGAGGACGGCCCGGGCCTGCGCCGGGTCAACGTTTCCCCAGTCCGCACCGAGCTGCCACGTGCCAAGTCCGACGACGGAGACGTCCCGTCCGGTTTTCCCTAAAGTCCGTTGTTCCATTCCCCGACTATATGTTGCCTGAAAGGCTCGGGCTTGATGGTGACGGGACGAGTCCGGCCTCCTTCAGTCCCAGATAGATCTTGTCCCGCGCAATCGGCAGGTCGGCGAACCGCAGGCCGGTGGCGTTCCTGATGGCATTGGCCAGGGCAGGCGCCACGGGATTGAAGGGGCTTTCGCTCATGGACTTCGCACCGAGCGGTCCCAGTTTGTCGTTGGTCTCGGCGAAATAAACCTCGCTGCGCGGCACGTCCGCGAAGGACGGGATGTGGTACTGGCGGAGGATGTCCGTGGTGACGCGGCCGCCGTCGTCCACCCTGACTTCCTCGTACAGCGCGGCGCCCAGCGCCTGGGCGATGCCGCCTTCGATCTGGCCGCGGCACTGCCGCGGATTCACCACGACGCCGGCGTCTGCGGCCTGCACGCTTTGCAGGATCCGCAGCTCCCCGGTCCCGGTGTTGACGGCAACCCGGAAACCGTGGACGTTGAACGCGACGGACCTCGGCGTGCCGCCCCAGCGGCCTTCGGCGACCAGCTCGACGCCGGCCTCCGCGGCCTCGTACGCGAGTTCCGACAGCGGCACGCGCGTTCCCCCGCAGACCACGGCGTCGCCGTCGAGCACGCAGCCCGACGCCTGGACCTGGCGGACCCCGGCGGCGAACGCACGGATCCTTACCGCCAGTTCCTCTGCCGCGGCGAGCGTCGCCTTGCCGGCCACCACCGTTCCGGCAGAACCGAACGCGCCCGTGTCGTGCTCGATGAGGTCCGTGTCCGCCTGCCGGACGGCCACGTGCGCCGCCGACGTGGACAGTGCGGAGGCCGCGAGCTGGGCGTGGACCGTGGTGGTGCCGTTGCCGAATTCGGCCGTCCCGACGTCGGCGGCGTACGTCCCGTCCGGCAGGAGCCTGAGCTTCACATGGGCGAAGTGTCCGCGCGGCGGGACGGTGTCGATCATGGACAGCGCAGTGCCCTCGCCGGTGACCCAGTCCGGCCCCAGGTCGTCCAGCCCGGCTGCGCGGTACCGGTCACGGCCACGTTCCAGGGCGTCCTGCACCAGCCGCGTGCACTGCTCCAGCCCGTAGCTGCCGTAGTGGACGTCCTCTTCCGGCTCGGAGTGCGTGGAGAGCATGTCGTCCCCCTCGCGGACCATGTTGCGGCGGCGGAATTCGAGCGGGTCCATCCCGATGCCTGTGGCTAGTTCGTCGATCCCGGATTCAATGGCGAAGATCATTTGGCTCAGGCCGTAGCCGCGGAATGCACCGGCGGGAACGGTGTTGGTGTACACAGCCTGGGCATCGACCTTCTTGTTCGCGCACTTGTACACGGCCAGGGATTCTCCGCAGCCGTGGAACATGACACCCGGGGCATGGTTTCCGTAGGCGCCGGTGTTGGTGAGCACGTCCAGCTGCAGTGCAGTGAGCCGGCCGTCGTTCGCGGCGCCGGCCTTGAGCCGGATGGTGAAGGGGTGCCGGGTGGTACTGGCCGTGAACTGCTCGGTCCTGGTGAACTCGAGCTGCACCGGCCGTTTCAGTTTCAGGGCCGCGAGCGCCACGATATCCTCTGTGAGCACCTCCTGCTTGCCGCCGAACCCGCCGCCCACACGGCCTGCCACCACATGGACCTGCTCCTCGGGCAGCGAAAAGAGGCGGCAAAGCGTGCGCCGCACCAGGAACGGCACCTGGCTCGACGTGCGGATGTGCAGCCGCCCGTCGTCGTCCACGGAGGCGATGGAGGAGTGTGTTTCGAGGGCCACGTGCTGCACACGCTGCGTCCGGTAGGTCTGCTCGTGGATGACGTCGGCCTCCGCGAATCCGGCCTCCACGCTGCCGAGTTCGGAATGCAGTTCGGCCACCACGTTCTCCTTGGGCCGGGAGATCCTCGCCGCGGTGCCGTCCTTGTCACCGTGGAGCGCCGGCGCTCCGGGCAGGATGGCGTCCTGGGGTGTGAACACGGCCGGCAGTTCCTGGTACCTCACGTCCAGCGCCCGGACGCCCGCTTCCGCTGCCGCCACCGATTCGGCCACTACGGCGGCAACCCGCTGCCCGCGGAACCGCACCACGTCGTCCAGCAGGCGGGTGTCATCGGGGTCGTCCGTGTAAAGCTCGTGCTGGGCACTGGAGAACAGCTGGGCCGGCGCATCCTCATGGGTGAAGACGGCCACCACTCCCGGAACCGCCAGGGCCGCGGCCTTGTCGATCGAGAGCACCCGGGCGTGCGCGTGCGGCGAGCGCAGCAGCTTCAGGTGCAGCAATCCCTGAAGTTCATCTGCCGGCACATCCAGCGTGTAGCGGGCCTGGCCGGTAACCACGGCGCGGCTGGCCGGAGCGGGCACATCGTCCCCGAGCTGCCCCGGCGTCGGCTCCGACTGGCCTTTCCCGGCGACGCCGGATCCCGGGCCCTGCGGGTCAGGATGCCCCTCGCGCCCGCAGATGGCGTCCCCGATGGCGCGGTAGCCCGTGCACCGGCAAAGGTTGCCTTTGAGGTTCCGGGGCAGGTTCTCCTTCTGGGATTCGTCGAAAGTCGCGGCGGTCATGACCATGCCGGCAGTGCAGAAGCCGCACTGGAAGCCCTGCCGGTCCAGGAACTGCTGCTGCATCGGGTGCAGGGCGGCACTCCCCGCGCTGCCGGCATTCCCGGTGCCTTCATTCACGGTGGCGGCCAGACCCTCGATGGTGGTCACGGCGTGGCCTTCGGCGCGCACTGCCGGATAGATGCAGCTGTGCACGGGTGTGCCGTCCACGTGCACCGTGCATGCTCCGCAGTCGCCGCCGTCGCAGCCCTTTTTGACGCCCAGGTTGCCCTGCTCGCGCAGGAAGGTGCGCAGGCACTGGCCCGGGCGCGGCGCCGCGCCGGCGGGTACTCCGTTGATGTCGATGGTCATACTCAGGCGTCTTTCTTCGGGACGGGCGGTGTGCTGGCGGGCGGTGTGCGGGGGGCGTGCCGTTCCGGCGGCCAGAAGTCGCCGGAGACCGCCCCGGGCCGGGCGCCCTCCGGCGCGGCAAGTTCGCCGCGGATCTCCTCGGCCAGCCGGTAGGTCATGTCCCGGCGCCACTCGGGGAGCCCGTGGATGTCGTCGTGGTACAGGGTGTCCGGGATGGCTTCGTCCAGCCCGTGGCTGAGTTCGGTGGCGTCCGGCACATGGGCGAAGCGCAGCTGTACTGGCCGTTTCGTTGCAGCGGTGACCGTGAGTGTCAGCTGCCCACCGGCCTCGTGCCTTCCAATGAGCAGCACCCCGGAACGGCCGAGGTTGCTGAGTGAGAGGCGGCGGAATGCCACGCGTGCGGTCAGTGCAGCGGCGGGGAGCCGGATGCTGCGGAGCAGCTCGCCGGGCGCCAGGGCGTTCTGCCCGTCCCCGGTCACCAGGTCCGTCACGGGCAGCTCCCTGCTGGAGCCGCCCGGGCCGAGGATGCCGGCTGTGCCGTCGAGGCCGGCGCAGAGCGAGATCATGGGCCCTGCCGGCAGGGAGGTGCAGAGGTTGCCGCCCACTGTGGACATGTTCCACACCTTGAAGGAGGCCACAAAGGAATCGCAGCAGGGGCGGATGAGGTCAAGGCCGGGCCACACACCGGCTCTGCCGGCTACCTGCGCCGAGTCCGGAAGGGCATAAAGCTCCGCGACTGTGCACGTGGCAGCCAGCTCGATTCCGTTTTCCGTCACGGTGATGGCCGGCCAGTCCGCCGAGCCAAGGTCCAGCAGCCGCCGGAGCGGCTCGGCACCGAACGCGTAGCTGCCGTAGGAGAACAGCACGGTGCCGCCTGCGAGCCAGGCGTCGCCGGCGCGCCATTCGGCGGGGTCCGTCGTGGGGACCACGGCCTCGATCGTGTTCATGTCCATGGCGTCTCGTGTCCTTCTCTGGAGGTGCCGTCTATGGAGGTGCCTGCTGTGGAGGTGCCTCCTGTGGGAATGTCTGCGCTGAGGTGGTGGATGGGGCCGGCGCCGTCCCGCAGCGGGGCATACGTGGCCGCCCCGCCGGAGGCAGTGACAGTGCAGCCGGTGATGGTGCGCGCGGCTATCAGCTCGGCCATGATCGAGACGGCGACCTCCGCCGGTGTGACGGCTCCCAGGTCGAGCCCGATCGGGGAATGGAGGCGGGCCAGGTGTTCCGGCGTTACGCCCGAGGCCAGAAGTTCGTCCACGCGCTGCCGGTGGCTGCGCCGCGAGCCCATCGCTCCGACGAAGGCAACGTCAAGTGCGAGCGCCTTTTCCAGCAGCGGAATGTCGAACTTGGGATCGTGGGTGAGGACGCAGATGGCCGTACGCGGGTCGATTCTTCCAGCGGCTGCTTCGGCCGCGAGGTACCGGTGGGGCCACTCCGCCACAACGTCATCGGCGGCCTCAAAACGGTCCTGGGAGGCAAAGGCAGGGCGTGCGTCCACGAGTGTCACGCGGTACCCGAGCAGCTTCGCCGCCGGCACCAAGGCCGCCCCGAAGTCGTTGGCGCCAACCACCAGCATCCGCGGCGCCGGCAGCCGGCTTTCCACCAGGAGCGTGACGGGCTCCGGCTGTGGGATGCCTGAGCCCTCCCGGCCGGGTGTCGCCGTGAAGCAGCCTCCGGCGGGTGCGAGCCGGACCAGGCCGGTGCGTCCTGCGCGCAGCAAGGGGTCCAGTTGCGCTCCGGCCGCCCCCAATGCGCGGCCGGCGGCGCTGGCATCCGCGCCGTTTGGCGGGCCACCGTGCGGGCCGTTAAGGCCGAGGAGTGCTGCCAGCCCGGCGGATTCCGCCGCCTTGAACGTGGACGGATCCAGAATGACGACGGCGCCGCTCCCGTTGCGGTCCACCCTGCGGATGAGTGCCAAGGGGCTCTCCGGCTCCTGCCACTGCAGCAGTTCGCCAAGGTGGGGCCCGCCCAGCGCGTCCAGGGGTTCAATGTGGACCTCAAGCTGGCCCCCGCAGGTGAGGCCGACCGCGAAAGCGTCCGCCGAACTGTAACCGAACAGCTCAAGCCGCGTGCCGCCGTCGCGCATTGCATCCAGCGCGGCCTCAACGACCGCCCCCTCCACGCACCCGCCGGAGAGGCTGCCGAGGACCTCGCCTGACTCAGACACCATCATCGAGGTGCCCATGGGGCGCGGCACGGAGCCGCTGGTTCCCACCACGGTGGCAACAGCGCATCGTTGTCCCGAGGCCGCCGGCAACCACCCGGCGAGGGACGGCATCAGATCCAGCATGGCAGCACTCCCTTTTCCTGGGCTGCGGTATTTTCCATATTCTCGTTCCTATCAGTGGCCGGGGGAAGCATCACCGGCGACGGGGCATCAGTGGGCTTGCGGCTGGGCGGAAGGGCGGGTGGACGGATTCACGGCGGGTGGGCTGATTCACGGCGGGTGGGCTGTGGGTGGACCGGGACAGGCCCCATCTGCCTGTCCCGGTCCGGTCTATGCCGGCCCCTACGCGCCGAGCAGCGCGCTGACCGGTCCCCGGGCGAAGTAGACCAGGAATCCCGCGGTCACCACCCACATCAGCGGATGGATCTTCTTCGCCTTGCCGGAGGCCGCCCCGATTACCACCCAGGACACGAAGCCCACGCCGATGCCGTTGGCGATCGAGTAGCTCAGTGGCATGGTGACGATCGTCAGGAACGCGGGCAGCGCTACGGCGAACTTGGTGAACTTGATCTCGCGGATCTGCGCCATCATCATCGCGCCCACCACAACCAGCGCCGCCGCGGCCACTTCCAGCGGCACCACACTGGTGAGCGGGGTGAGGAACATGGAGCCGAGGAACAGGATGCCGGTGACCACCGAGGCCAGACCAGTGCGGGCGCCTTCCCCGATGCCCGCCGCTGAGTCGATGTACACGGTGTTGGAGGACCCGGAGGTCGCACCTCCGGCCACTGCGCCGACGCCTTCCACGATGAAGGCCGACTTGAGCCGCGGGAAGGTCCCGTCCTTGTGGGCTACGCCGGCACTCTTGGCGAGCCCCGTCATGGTGCCCATGGCGTCGAAGAAGTTGGTGAACACCAGGGTGAAGACGAGCATGGTGGCCGCGAGCGCACCGATCCTGCCGAAGGCACCGAAGAGGTCGAACTGGCCAACCAGGCCCAGGTCCGGCGCCGAAACCAGCTGGCCTGAAAGGACCGGCGTGTTCAGGTGCCAGCCGCCGGGGTTGTCCTTGGTGGCCGGACCGATGTGGAACACGGCTTCGACGACGGCGGCCAGCACCGTGGTGGCCACGATGCCGATCAGCAGCCCGCCCTGCACCTTGCGGGCGACGAGGATGCCCATGGCGAGCAGGCCCACGATGAACACCAGGGTGGGCACGGAGGTAATGGAGCCGTTATCCCCCAGCTGGACCGGAGGCCCGCCCGCGGTGGAGCGGACAAAGCCGGAGTCCACGAAGCCGATGAAGGCGATGAACAGGCCGATGCCCACGGTGATCGCTGCCTTGAGCTCCTTCGGTACCGCCCGGAAAATCGCGGTCCGCGCGCCGGTGACGCCGAACAGCACGATCAGCACGCCGTTGATGACCACGAGCCCCATGGCCTCGGCCCAGGTGACCTCCTGGATGACGGCGACGGCGAGGAAGGAGTTGATGCCGAGTCCGGCGGCGAGCCCGAAGGGCAGGTTGGCGATCAGCCCGAAGAGGATGGTCATGACGCCGGCTGTAAGCCCGGTGACCGCCCCGACCTGTGCAGCGGACAGCCAGCCGCCGGCCACATCTGTTGGTGCGTTGTCTGCGCTGAAGCCGCCCAGGATCAGGGGGTTGAGGATGACGATGTAAGCCATGGTGAAGAACGTGACCAGCCCGCCGCGCAGTTCGCGTGCCAGGGTTGAGCCGCGTTTGGTGATGTGAAAGAAGCGGTCCAGGAAGGCGTTCGACGCCGGGGGCCGGTTCCTGGGATCCGTTCCGGACTGTGCGGGCTGCCGGGCCGGCTTGGGGGTGGCGTGCCTGGCCGGGGTCTCGGGGCCGTCGGGGGTTGTGTCAAGGATGGTCATTGGAACCACAGCCTCTAGTAGTCGATCCTGGAATCGAGCGTGTTCCACGTGGTGAACGGCTCGAGAATGGCCGGGGACGTGCCTTCGAGCCCCAGTTTGGCGACCGGCATAAGGGCGTCCCGGTCGGCGTTGTCGAAGTACTCGTAGAAAACGGCGTCATCGAAGCCGACGGAGGCGGCGTCGTGACGGTCCGCCGCGAAAATCACGCGGTCGATGCGTGCCCACAAAGCCGAGGCCAGGCACATGGGGCAGGGCTCACAGCTGCTGTAGAGGGTGGCTCCGCGAAGGTCGAAGGTCCCGAGCTCACTGCAGGCCCGGCGGATTGCCGTGACCTCGGCGTGGGCGGTGGGATCGTTGGTGGCGGTGACGCGGTTAACGCCGTCGAACGCCTGGCCGTCGGCGGTGACAATGACCGCGCCGAACGGCCCTCCGCTGTTGAGGACGTTCGCGGTTGCAAGCTCGATGGACCTGGCCAGGAATTTTTCGGCCGTGACGGTGGTACTCATGATGCGCTCCCTTGGAGTGGAAGCCGGTACCCCGTGGCGGGATCAAATACCAGTTGCGACGGATACCAGGCTTCAGCATGTGCTTTGAAGGTTTAGTTGCGCCTGGTAGATAGCTTCCCGGTCTCCGGGTGCCCGCCTTTGGCAACATCGAGATTAGCATCGGAGTGTGGCCTGCGCCATAGTTTTTGAAAAGTTAATTTCGTGATGTGAAATCCGGGTTTCCGAATTGTCACGGCCGCTCTGGCCATCGGTGGTCACAATCAGGTGCGTTGACGTACCGGATTGGCGACCCTACGCTGGCCCTACCGCCGCACTGCCGGCGGGCCCCTGGATCAGCAGACAGGGCACCACTGAGCTGGCATTGCATCGGCACGCTCAGACAGGAACCCACCATGACCCAAGCAGATTCGCACCCCGTTACGCCCACGCACCCCGGATCCCGGCTCTGGATCCGCAATCCGCTCGCCGCCTTCTCCGCCAACACCCTTGACGCCTCGGGCGGCGTGGTGGTTTGCGAAGGCAGGATCACCGAGGTGCTTGGCGCAGGCGAACACCCGTCCGCGCCCTGCGAAGAGATCTTCGACGCCGGCGGCCACGTGCTCCTGCCTGGCCTGATCAACACGCATCACCACTTTTACCAAACGCTGACCCGGGCGTGGGGGCCGGTAGCCAACGCCCCGTTGTTCCCGTGGCTGCAGAACCTCTACCCGGTGTGGGCGCGGCTCACACCGCGGGATCTCGAACTCGCAGCGACGGTGGCCCTCGCCGAGCTTCTGCTCTCCGGCTGCACCACGGCAGCCGACCACCACTACCTGTTCCCGGCAGGCATGGAAGACGCCATCGACATTGAAGTCGGGGCGGTCCGCAGGCTGGGAATGCGGGCAACCCTCACCCGCGGCTCCATGAGCCTGGGAGAGAACGACGGCGGCCTGCCGCCGCAGTCGACGGTACAGGCGCCGGAAGTGATCCTGGCCGACAGCGAGCGCCTGGTCGGGCAGTACCACGAACGTGGCGAAGGTGCCGTGATCCAGATAGCGCTGGCACCGTGCTCGCCGTTTTCGGTCACGAAGGAAATCATGGCCGAGAGCGCACTGATGGCCGAACGGCTGGATGTCCGGCTGCACACTCACCTGGCCGAGACCCTGGACGAAGAGGAGTTCTGCCGGAAGATGTTCGGGCTGCGCACCGTGGACTACCTGGACAGCGTGGGCTGGCTGACCAAGCGGACATGGCTGGGGCACGGGATCCATTTCAGCGATGCCGAGATCGCCCGGCTGGGGGCCGCAGGCACAGCAGTCGCGCATTGCCCGACCTCCAACATGCGGCTGGCATCCGGCGTCGCACGCGTCCTGGAACTCGAGGACGCGGGAGCCCCCGTGGGGCTGGGAGTGGACGGATCGGCGTCGAACGATGCCTCCAACATGATCCTCGAGGCGCGGCAGGCGCTGTACCTGCAGCGGCTGCGCTACGGCGCGCAGGTGCCCGTCGAGCGGGCGCTGGGCTGGGCCACGCGCGGATCGGCGGCAGTGCTCGGGCGAAACGACCTCGGCCAGCTGGCTCCCGGGATGCAGGCGGACCTGGTGCTCTTCAGGCTGGATGACCTGCGGTTCTCCGGCAGCCACGACCCCGTCGCGGCCCTGCTGCTGTGCGCCGCGGACCGCGCGGACCGGGTGATGGTGGGCGGCCGGTGGCGGGTGGTGGACGGACAGATTCCCGGACTGGATCTCGGCCGGCTCATCGCAGAGCATTCAGCGGCGGCGCGGAGACTGGTCGCCGGCTGACCTCCGCCGTTTCGATGGTTCCCTGCACACACGATGGCTCAAACCACCTAGTGGGCAGGGAACCATCGAAATGGTGTGGGCCTGCTGCTAGCGTGGCGGCATGAATCCGTCGAAGACGCCGGCCGAGATCCTCACCATTGCCGGCACCGAGGTGCGCATCTCGAGCCCGGACAAGGTGGTGTTCCCCGAGCCCGGGCTGACGAAGCTCGACCTGGTGCGCTACTACCTGGCCGTCGCGGATGGCGCTCTGCGTGGGGCGGGCGGCAGGCCAATGGTGCTCAAGCGCTTTCCGAAGGGCATCGACTCTGAGCCGTTCTTCCAGAAGCGCGTGCCCGAAAACCACCCCGACTTTATCGACACGGCCACGCTGCACTACGCGTCCGGGACGTCGGCGGAGGAAGCCGTCATCCGCGACGCCGCGGGCCTGGCATGGGTGGTGAATCTTGGCTGCCTCGATCTTAACCCGCATCCGGTGCGCGCCGAGGACCTCGAGCACCCCGACGAGCTCCGGGTCGACCTCGATCCAATGCCGGGGGTCGACTGGTCCCAGATCGTCGACGTCGCGTACGTCGCTCAGGAGGTCCTCGACGACGTGGGACTCGTGGGGTGGCCAAAGACGAGCGGGTCACGGGGACTGCATATTCTCGTTCGCATCGCGCCGCAGTGGTCGTACCGTGACGTGCGGCTCGCTGCCGAGACCCTTGCCCGGGAAGTCGAAAACCGCGCTCCCGGCCTGGCCACCGCGCGGTGGTGGAAGGAGGAGCGCGGCGAGAGTGTGTTCGTTGACTTTAACCAGAATGCGAAGGACCGCACCGTGGCATCGGCATACTCGGTCCGGCCCCTGCCCGATGCCAGGGTCTCGACCCCGCTCGCATGGCACGAAGTCCGCTCCGCCCGGCCGGAACAGTTCACGGTGCGGACAGTGCCGGAGCGCTTCACAGATCTGGGAGATCCTCATGCCGGCATCAACGACGCGGTCGGCACGCTTGACGGGCTTCTCGCCTTGGCTGCTGACCTCGGTCCCGCCGACAAGCCGCCGCGCAGTGGCGACAGCTCCGGCCGCCGGCAGTCAGTGATGCCGCTCATCGAGGTGGCGCGCACCAAGACCAAGCCCGAGGCACTCACGGCCCTCGACGAGTGGAAGTCCCGGCATGCGGACGTGGTCCCTGCCCTGCACCCCGCCGATGTTCTGATCGACGGTATGCGCGGGTCGAGCTCGCTCTGGTACAGGGTGCGGGTGAACCTGCAGCACGTCCCCGAGGCGGAGCGTCCGCCGCAGGAGGAGCTCATCGCCGACTACGACCCATGGGCGGGCAAGGAGTGGCCGGGGCACCCAGGGGCCTGACGCGCAAATGGTCTGGCGACGCGCAAAGGGTCTGGCGACACCTGAATACCGGTGTCGCCAGACCCTTTGCGCGTCGTGCGGCGGTTCGGGTGGCGCCTAGCGCCTGCTTACGGCCGCCTGCCGAAGACCGGAAGCCGATGGATCCAGCGGGAGATCCGGCCCGGCGCGTGTGTACGGTCCGCGGGAAGATAGAAATCCGGATCCGCTCCGCCGCCTCGGGGGAGGTAGAACTCCTGGACTGAAGGCGCGGCTGGCTGGGCCGGTGCAATGGACGGGGTGGCCGGGTACTGGTCCTGCGGGGACATCTGATCCTCCTTTTCCTAAGCTGCTTCCGAATGAGCTTTTCCGCATTTCGGAATAATTCTTTTGCTATACGAAAAGTCTAGGACGACGGCAGCTGACCGTCAAGAGGCCTTGCGGACGGACGGTCACAATCAAAAATTTCAGAAAGTGATGTACGCCACCGGAGTGGCTGGGCTACGCTTGTAAGCAATTCGTGGCGTGGGTCACGTAACCTGGGAGCAGCAGGCAGGGTCGTAATGAGCTGGCATCACTGGATGCCGGCTCTTTTTTGTTGGGTCGGCGCCATCGGAAACGCGCCTGAAACGCGCGCTTAATTTCAATGATGGAACCTCGGTTCCACCTCACGGAAGTTGGGAACAGACCAATGAGCAGCAAGATCATCCTCGGCCAGAACCAGTACGGCAAGGCTGAAGTCCGCGTCGTCAAAATCACCCGGGACACTGACCGCCACGAAATTGAAGACCTGAATGTCACCTCACAGCTCCGTGGCGACTTCGCCGCCGCCCACCTCGAGGGTGACAACAGCCACGTCGTGGCCACGGACACCCAGAAGAACACCATCTACGCCTTCGCCAAGAATGGCATTGGCTCACCGGAGACGTTCCTGCTGCGCCTTGGCGAGCACTTCACTTCAAGCTTCGATTGGGTCACCGGCGGGCGCTGGGAAGCCGAATCCTACAGCTGGGACCGCATCCAGGCCCACGGCGCGGGGCACGACCACTCCTTTGTCCGTAACGGCCAGGAGGTGCGCACCGCCGTTCTTGTAAAGGACGGGACGCAGACCCACCTCATTTCCGGGCTCAAGGACCTGACCGTCCTGAAGTCAACGCAATCCGGCTTCGTGGGGTACCCGAAGGACAAATACACCACCCTGCCGGAGACCACCGACCGCATCCTCGCCACCGACGTCTCCGCACGCTGGCGGTTCAAAGCGGGCACGGACTTCAGCACGTTTGATTTCAACAAGAGCTATGAGGACATCAAGGGCCTGCTGCTCGAAGGATTCACGGAGAAGTACTCCCACGCCCTGCAGCAGACCCTGTTCGACATGGGGGCCAAGGTCCTTGAGGCGCACAACGAGATCGATGAGATCAAGTTCTCGATGCCCAACAAGCACCACTTCCTGGTGGACCTTTCGCCCTTCGGTCTGGACAACCCCAATGAGGTCTTCTTCGCTGCCGACCGGCCCTACGGCCTGATCGAGGCCACGGTCCAGCGCGAAGACGCTGCCCCGGCGGAGATCGCCTGGTCCGGCATCGCCGGCTTCTGCTAGACGCCGCACCCTCTTACACATCCGCGCCGGGAGTTTCCATCCCCTCAGGGATGGCTCCCGGCGCGGGCACCCTGCCGGTCCAGGCTCCGCACCGGCCCAGCAATCAGAACACCCTGTTAGCCAGACATTGTTAGCCAGACGAAGGCGTCTGCCATGAACCAAGAAAGTCTGCCATGAACACCAAGAAAAAAGCCCGCACAGCGGCAGCCCGCCCCGAAGACCAGAGACTGTCCCTTGGGGCCACGTTTGCCTACGGGTTCCAGCACGTCCTCACCATGTACGGAGGCATCATTGCCCCGCCGCTGATCATTGGTGCGGCCGCCGGCATGTCATCACAGGACATCGGCCTGCTGATCGCCGCCTGCCTCTTCGTCGGCGGCCTGGCCACCATCCTTCAGACCGTCGGCATCCGGTTCTTCGGGTCCCAGCTCCCGCTGGTCCAGGGCGTCTCCTTCGCGGGCGTCTCCACGATGGTTGCGATCGTCCATGGCGGCGGCGGCATCCAGGCGGTCTTCGGCTCGGTGATTGCGGCCTCGCTGATCGGCCTGCTGATCACGCCGCTGTTTTCCAAGATCATCCGGTTCTTCCCGCCGGTGGTCACCGGAACGGTCATCACCACCATCGGCCTGACGCTGATGCCGGTTGCGGCCAACTGGGCCATGGGCGGCAACAGCAAGGCACCCAACTACGGCAGCATGGCCAACATCGGCCTGGCCGCCGCCACCATGGCAATCGTCCTCCTGCTCAGCAAGGTGGGCAGCGCAGCAATCTCCCGCCTCTCCATCCTGCTGGCCATGGTTCTGGGCACGGTCATCGCCTTCATCTTCGGCATGGCTGATTTTTCCAAGGTGGGCCAGGGCGAAATCGTCGCCTTTCCCACCCCGTTCGCCTTTGGCGCACCCACGTTCGAGGTCGCCGCCATCATCTCCATGCTGATCGTCATCCTCGTGACCCTCACCGAAACGTCAGCGGACATCATTGCCGTGGGCGAGATCGTGGGCACCAAGGTGGACTCCAAGCGCATCGGCGACGGCCTGCGGGCGGACATGCTCTCCAGCGCCGTCTCCCCGCTGTTCAACTCCTTCACGCAGAGCGCCTTCGCCCAGAACGTGGGCCTGGTGGCCATCACCGGCGTCAAGAGCCGCTTCGTGGTGAGCGCCGGCGGCCTCATCCTGGTCATTCTGGGCCTGCTGCCGGTGCTTGGCCGTGTGGTTGCAGCGGTGCCGACCCCCGTCCTGGGCGGTGCCGGCGTCGTACTCTTTGGAACCGTTGCCGCCAGCGGCATCCGGACACTGGCCAAAGTGGAGTACAAGAACAACATGAACCTGATCATCGTGGCGGCGTCCATCGGGTTCGGCATGATCCCGATTGCCGCCCCGGCGTTCTACGACCAGTTCCCGTCCTGGTTCGGCACCATCTTCCACTCGGGCATCAGCTCGGCGGCTGTCATGGCCATCCTGCTGAACCTGCTCTTCAACCACCTCAAGGCAGGCAACTCGGAGAATCAGTCGGTCTTTGTTGCCGGCACCGGGCGCGTGGTCCGGGAGGAGGACCTGCAGTGCCTGGCCGACGGCGACCGCTTCGAGGGCGGCAAGCTGATTGACTGCGACGGCAAGGAAGTCCCCATCCAGGCCTCCTCCGCGTCCGAGCACTGACCCACCAAAGCGCGAACCAGCAGGTAATGCCCTCAAATCCGAGATTTGGGGGCATTACCTGCTGGTTCGCGCTGCAGTGGGAGGTTGTAGTGGAAGAACGACGGCGGGGGTCAGTTTTGGTTGAACTCGTTCGAGATCGCCTGGGCCGCTTCGCGGAGCAGCGGCACGGCGCGATCGGCAAAGGACTTGTCCACCCGCGACACCGGCCCGGACACGGAAATGGCCGTTGGGGTGGGCGCGTTCGGCACTGCCATGGCGAAGCAGCGGACACCGAGTTCCTGCTCCTCCTCGTCGATGGAGTACCCGCGCTCGCGGATGAGCTTCAGGTCCGCCAGCAGGGCGTCGATGTCGCCAATGCTCTTGGGCGTGGGCGTCGGCATGCCGGTCCGGGACACAATCCCGCGGACGGCCTCGTCGTCAAGCTGCGCGAGGATGGCCTTGCCCACGCCGGTGTCGTGGGTATGCGCGCGGCGGCCCACCTCGGTGAACATGCGCATCGAGTGGAGCGAAGGGACCTGGGCAACGTAGATGACCATGTCCGAATCGAGCACGGCCATGTTGGATGTCTCACCGAGCCGGTCCACGAGGGACTTGAGCTGTGGCCGCGCGAGGGCCCCAAGCTGCTTGTTGGCGCCCTCGCCGAGGCGGATCAGCCGGGGTCCCAGGGCATAGCGGCGGTTCGGCAACTGGCGGACGTAGCCCAAGGTGACCAACGTGCGGAGGAGGCGATGAATGGTGGGCAGGGGCAGGTCAGTGGAGGACGAGAGCTCGCTGAGCGTGACGTCTCCCCCGGCTTCCGTGATGAGTTCCAAAAGTTCGAAGACGCGCTCAACGGACTGCACGCCTCCCGCGGCTTTCTCGGCCATTCCGTCGTCTCCTGCAGGTGTAGATTGCGACAACTCTTATCCGCATTGTGAAAAGAACTGCTTAGAAATCCCAACATACAGTACGGCCGGGTCCGCGTCGATGCAGGCAACCGATGCACCGAACAGAGACCAAAGGGGCTTGTATTTCCATAAAGTAGATAATAATATCCATAATACGAAAACATTCAGTGGCGACAGCCAAGCCCAGCGATGGGCCCAACCAGGAGGACACTCAATGGCGAACCCGAGCCCCGGAAATTCGATCACCCTGCGCGTCGAGGCGCCGTCCAGCTTCACCGCCACCAGCGAACTCGCGGCGGCCGTGGGCGCCGCCGGTGCGGCCATCACGGCCCTGGACGTCACCGAGTCCCACCACGAGACCCTGGTTGTGGACGTCACCTGCAACACCACCGACGACGACCACGCCAACCGGGTCAAGGACGCCCTTAACGCCCTCGACGGCGTCAAGGTCCGGAACGTCTCGGACCGCACCTTCCTGATGCACCTGGGCGGCAAGCTCGAAGTGGTTCCCAAGGTGGCCCTGCGTAACCGCGACGACCTCTCCCGCGCTTACACCCCCGGCGTCGCCCGCGTCTGCCTCGCCATTGCGGAAAACCCCGACGCCGCCCGGAACCTCACCGTCAAGCGGAACACGATCGCCGTGGTCACTGACGGTTCGGCCGTTCTTGGCCTGGGCAACATCGGCCCGGCCGCCGCGCTTCCCGTGATGGAAGGCAAGGCTGCGCTGTTCAAGCAGTTCGCCAACGTCGACGCCTGGCCGGTCTGCCTGGACACGCAGGACACCGAAGAGATCATCAGGATCGTCAAGGCCCTCGCCCCGGTCTACGGCGGCGTCAACCTCGAGGACATCGCGGCCCCCCGCTGCTTCGAGATCGAAAACCGGCTCCGCGACGAACTCGACATCCCGGTCTTCCACGACGACCAGCACGGCACGGCCATCGTCACGCTCGCCGCCCTCGCCAATGCGCTGCGCGTCGTCGGTAAGAAGCTCGACGAGGTGCGGATCGTCGTCTCCGGCGTGGGCGCCGCCGGCTCGGCAATCATCCAGCTGCTCAAGGCCCAGGGCGCGAGGCACATCGTGGCCGCCGGCCGTTCCGGTGCCATCCACTCAGGCGAGCAATACAACGACGAGCACCGCAGTTGGATCGCCGCCAATACCAACGAGGAGGGATTCTCCGGCACCCTGCACGAGGCCCTCCGCGACGCCGATGTGTTTATCGGCGTCAGCGCACCGCACGTGATCGGCGAGGAGCAGGTTGCCTCGATGGCCAAGGACGCGATTGTCTTCGCCATGGCCAACCCGACGCCGGAAATCGACCCCGCCGTCGCCTCCCGCCATGCCGCCGTCGTCGCCACGGGGCGCAGCGACTTTCCCAACCAGATCAACAACGTGCTGGCCTTCCCCGGCTTCTTCCGCGGGCTGCTGGACGCCGGTGCCTCCGACATCACCCCCGAGATGCTGGTGGCCGCCGCCGATGCCATCGCCAACCGCGTTGCCGACGATGAGCTCAACGCCAGCTACATCATCCCCAGCGTGTTCGACCCCCACGTGGCCGGAGACGTCGCGGCCGCAGTGGCCGCCGCGGCCCACGCAGCAGCCGGTGTCCACACCTCACCGGCGGCAATCGAGGACACAATGGAAGCAGCAGCACCTGCTGCCGCCCCCACAGCAGCCTTCGCCGACGCCTGATTAGCAGCCCTGGAAAGGACCAACAATGGCTATCACAGTCACAGACCCCCGGCCGATCGAGCGGGCAGAGGAGATTCTCACCCCGAAGGCCCTGGCGTTCGTCGAAGAGCTCCACAAGCGCTTCGCCGGCACCCGCGCCGACCTCCTCGAGGCCCGGGCCGCCAAGCGCGAGCACGTGGCCCGGACCGGCAGCCTCGATTTCCTGCCGGACACCCAGGACGTGCGCGACGGCGACTGGAAGGTTGCGCCGGCACCGGCCGCCTTGCAGGACCGCCGGGTCGAGATGACGGGCCCCGCCTCGCCCGCCAAGATGGCCATCAACGCGCTGAACTCCGGTGCGAAGGTATGGCTTGCCGACCTCGAGGACGCCAGCACCCCCACGTGGGCCAACGTCATCGACGCCATCCTGAACCTGCGTGATGCTGCCACCGGGACCCTGAGCTACACCTCCCCGGAAGGCAAGGAGTACCGGCTCCGCACCGATGCCCCGCTCGCCGTCGTCGTGGCCCGCCCGCGCGGGTGGCACATGGAGGAACGGCACCTGCTGATCGACGGCGAACCCGCCGTCGGTGCCCTCGTGGACTTCGGCCTGCACTTCTTCCACATCGCCAAGCAGCTGGTGCTCAACGGCCACGGCCCGTACTACTACCTGCCCAAGATGGAGAGCCACCTCGAGGCCCGCCTGTGGAACGACGTGTTCGTCTTCGCGCAGGACTTCCTCGGCCTCAACCAGGGGACCATCCGCGCAACCGTGCTGATCGAGACCATCCCGGCTGCGTTCGAAATGGACGAGATCCTCTACGAACTCCGCGACCACGCCTCCGGCCTGAACGCCGGCCGCTGGGACTACCTGTTCAGCATCATCAAGTACTTCCGCGACGCCGGTGCCAGCTTCGTCCTGCCGGACCGTGCCACTGTGGCCATGACGGCGCCTTTCATGCGCGCGTACACGGAGCTCCTGGTCAAGACCTGCCACCACCGCGGGGCCTTCGCGATGGGCGGCATGGCGGCCGTCATCCCCAACCGCCGCGAACCCGAAGTCACGGCGCAGGCCTTCGAGAAGGTCCGCGCGGACAAGACCCGCGAGGCGAACGACGGCTTCGACGGCTCCTGGGTGGCCCACCCGGACCTCGTTCCCATCTGCCGTGAGGTGTTTGACGCCGTCCTCGGCGAGCGCCCGAACCAGCTGGACAAGCAGCGCCCGGACGTCTCCGTGACCGCCGGCCAGCTGCTGGACATCGCCTCGGCCGACGGCCAGGTCACGGAGGCCGGGCTGCGCCTGAACCTCTATGTCGCCGTCGCCTACACGGCGGTGTGGATTTCGGGCAACGGCGCGGTGGCCATCCACAACCTCATGGAGGATGCTGCGACAGCGGAGATCTCCCGCTCACAGGTGTGGCAGCAGATCCGCAACAAGGTGGTCCTGGCCGACACCGGCAACACGGTCACGCGCGAGCTGGTCACGAAGATCCTGGCCGAGGAGACCGAGAAGCTGCGCGGCGAGGTGGGCGAGGAGGCCTTCGAGCGCTACTACCAGCCCGCCAGCAGCCTGATCGCGGACATCTGCCTTTCAGAGGACTACACGGACTTCCTCACCACGCCGGCCTACGAACTGGTGGGCTGAGGCATGGCAGTACCCGAACCATCACTAGGCGCGGCCGACCTCGCCCGGATCGACTCCCAGCTGGCGGCCACCGACCGGTTGCTGGAGCAGAACTACCCGGGCGACGACGGCTCCCGCCAGCCCGTTCACACGGTGTACATCCCGGCGGACCGGTTCACGCCGTCGTTCGCGGCCGACTGGGGCGCCCAGGCGCTGTCGACGGCGGCCGCCCACGGCGGGCTCCCGCACCTGGGCGCGCTGTTGGGCCAGGACGCGGAGCTTGCCGAGGCCGTGGCGTCGCGGGTGGAGGCCAAACTCGGCAGCGAACCGATCGAGGATCTGCGCCTCGACTTCGAGGACGGCTTTGGGGACAGGGGCGACGACGCCGAGGACGCCGCCGCTGTTGCTGCGGCTTCCGCTGTGGCCGCCGCAGTTGCGGCCGGGTCGGCGCCGCCCTTCATCGGGATTCGTTTCAAATGCTTCGAGGCACCCACCCGCGCCCGCGGCCTGCGCACATTGGACCTCTTCGTGTCCGGCCTGGCTGCGGCGGGCGAGCTGCCCGAGGGGCTGGTCCTCACCCTGCCCAAGGTCACCACCGTGGCCCAGGTCCAGGCGATGGACTATGCGGTCTCCCGGCTGGAGGAAGTCCACTCGCTCCCCGCCGGCCGGCTCCGGTTCGAGGTGCAGGTGGAGACGCCCCAGCTCATCCTCGGCCCGGACGGCACCGCGCCCGTCGCCCAGCTTCCCTCCGCTGTTCCCGGCAGGATCAGCGGGCTGCACTACGGCACCTACGACTATTCGGCCTCGCTGCAAATTTCGGCCGAGTACCAGTCCATGGAGCACCCGGTGGCGGACTTCGCCAAGGAGGTCATGCAGCTGGCCGTGGCAGGGACCGGCATCCGGCTCTCGGACGGCTCCACCAACATCATTCCCGTTGGCGACAACGTGGAAAACGCCTGGCGGCTGCACGGCCGGCTGGTGCGGCGGTCCCTCGAGCGCGGCTACTACCAGGGCTGGGACCTGCACCCGGCCCAGCTGCCCAGCCGGTTCGCGGCAACATATGCGTTCTACCGCCAGGGGCTTCCGGCGGCAGCGGCACGCCTCCGCAACTACGTCGAGCAGACCGCGGGCGGGGTCATGGACGAGCCCGCCACGGCCCGTGCACTGGCGGCGTTCGTGCTGCGCGGCGTCCAATGTGGAGCGGTAGGTGCCGAAGAAGTCCTGGCGCTTGCCGGCGTCGGACTGCCCCAACTTCCTGGCCTGGCCCATCCGCGGCTCGCCGCACATACCTCCCCCCTCTCGTCTACACCGCAAGGAGCACACTCATGAGCAACTACTTCTTCCCTGAGGGCGGCCTGCCGCCGCAGACCCAGCTCCTGACCGACCGGGCCGTGGTCAAGGAGGCCTACACCGTCATTCCCAAGGGCGTGCTGCGGGACATCGTCACCTCCAACCTCCCCGGCTGGACCAATACCCGCGCCTGGATCATCGCCCGGCCCATCGCCGGCTTCGCCACCACGTTCTCCCAGCTCATCGTTGAGGTGGCTCCCGGCGGCGGATCCCAAAAGCCCGAGGCGGAGGCCGGCGTCGAAGGCGTCATCTTCCTCACCAAAGGCAAGCTGGACCTGAACCTTGACGGCGAAATCCACCACCTTGAGGAGGGCGGCTACGCCTACCTCGCGGCCGGCGCCGACTGGTCCGTCAGCAACTCCTCCGACGGCATCGCCAGCTTCCAGTGGGTCCGCAAGGCCTACGAACCGCTGGAAGGCTACACGGCCAAGTCCTTTGTGACCCGCGACCAGGACGTCGAGCCGCGGCCCATGCCCGGCACCGAGGGCGCGTGGGCCACCACCCGTTTCGTGGACCCGGACGACCTCGCACACGACATGCACGTCAACATCGTGACGTTCAAGCCGGGTGCGTCCATTCCGTTCGCAGAAACCCACGTCATGGAGCACGGGCTCTTCGTCCTCGAGGGCAAGGCGGTGTACCGCCTGAACGACGACTGGGTGGAGGTGGAAGCCGGGGACTTCATGTGGCTGCGCGCGTTCTGCCCGCAGGCCTGCTACGCCGGTGGCCCCGGGAACTTCCGCTACCTGCTCTACAAGGACGTCAACCGCCAGATCCGCCTGACCTAGCCGGCCGCGCCCCTGCCCCACCCGGATCTCGAGCCTTTCCGGCCACGCAGGCACCGGCAGCCGGCCCTTGACCTTCTCAGGGCTCGCGAGGAACATGTGTGGTGCCGGCAGGCTGGCCTCCCTGTGATGAGTCCAGCGCCGGCACCTGCTGAAGGAACTGATGGCATGCCAGGGTTCAGGCTTCCGGTCTCCATCCTGCGGTGCGTTGCGGCCATGTCCGCTGCCGCACTGGCCGCCTCCCTCGGCGGCTGCACTGCCGCGCCGGATCCGCCTGAGAAGCCATCAACTTCCGCCGGCGCTTTCCGGGACCTTGAACTGTTCGGCCGGACGATGATCGACGATGGGGCGCCGGCCGTTCTGATGCACGTGAAGAACAAGGGCGAAGAATGGTCCCGCGCGATCGGTGTCAGGAGCCTCAAGACCAAGGAGCCGGTGCAGCTCTCCGATCCCGTTCAGGTCGCCAGCGTGACGAAGTCCATGGTGGCCGTCACCGTCCTGAAGCTGGTGGAGGAGGGCAGGCTTCGCCTCGACGACACTGTCAGTGATCACCTGCCGGACCTTGCCCGCACGGTGAATCCGCCATTTCCCGTCACCGTGCGGGATCTGCTCAGCCATTCGTCCGGGATGCCGGATTATGCGGCGACATTGATCCAGTCCAAGCCGTTGAAGGAAGTGATCAACACCAGGCTCAGCCTGGCCCAGCGGCTTGCATGGGCCGGGAGGACGACGTGGGAGAAAAGGCTCGCCCAGGGGTTCGCTTATTCGGCATCGGATTACGTGGCGTTGGCGCTGCTGGTGGAGAGGCTCAGGAGACAGCCGATCGGTGACGTCATCACTGAGCAGATCACCGTCCCGCTGGGGATGACCGGGACTTACATGATCGGCGCCAGAACCGTGCCGGAAGCCATGGCCCACGGCTATCTGGTCATTGAGGACCAACGCGTGGACGTGACGTCCCCGGCAATTCTCATAGAATCCCCGTCCGCGGGCATGGTATCCACGGTGCAGGACATGAACACGTTTTATGCAGCCCTCATGCAGGGAAAGCTCCTGAAGCCCGCCACGCTGAAAGAGATGCAGACATCAAACACCGCCGGCTTCTATGGTCTCGGCCTGTGGATCTGGAACGACACCTGCACCAACGGCTTCGCCTACGGCCATCCGGGAGACCTCCTGGGCTACGGCACCGTCTCGATGACCAGCGCGGACGGAACCCGGCAGGTGACCGTGGCCCTCACCTATCCGCCGGCGCCCTTCCTGGAGGGAAGCAACCCACTGGTCCTGGAAATGATGGACGTCGCCGAACAGACATTGAACAGCTTGTGCTGACCGCGCCCCTTGCGTCACGAACAGCCTCACGCAAGCATGAGACCATGCTGACGATCGGAACAACTGTCCTCGGAGTCAACGACGTCGCCCGTGCCACCGCCTTCTGGTGTGATGCCCTCGGCTATGTCCCCCGGGAGGAGGGCGATGAAACCTGGGTGGTCCTGATACCGCAGAAAGGCGAAGGCGCCAGGCTCGCCCTCATGCTCAGCGAAACGCCCGTGCAGCAACACCCGCGCATCCATCTGGACCTCTATGCCGACAACCAGGCGGGCGAGGTGGAGCGGCTCCTGGGACTGGGGGCATCGCAGGTGGACTGGGATCTCTATCCGGAGGACCCCGATTTCATCGTCCTGGAAGACCCTGACGGGAACCGTTTCTGCGTCGTCGACGCCGCCGCCTGACCCGCGCCTCCATATAGCCGCCAGCCAATTAGCCGCCACCAATATAGCCGCCAACAAGGCCTGCCACGAAGGGCAGCCGAGAAGGAAGGGACAGACACCATGGAGTTCTCCCCGCGCACCGCCATTGTCACGGGCAGCGATTCTGGAATTGGCCGGGCCACGGCAGTGGCCCTCGCGAAAGCCGGACTCGACGTCGGCATTACCTGGCACTCGGACCAGGACGGCGCCGAAAAAACCGCGGACGAGGTCCGCGCCGCCGGCCGCAATGCCGTGGTCAGGCAGCTGGACACCACTGACCTGCTGGGCTGCGCCGGCGTCATCGACGGGCTTGCCGGGGAGCTGGGCGGCGTGGACGTATTCGTCAACAATTCCGGTACCGGTGACGGCAAAAAATTCCTCGAGCTGAACTACGAGACCTGGTCGAACACCATGGACACCAACCTGAACGGCGCCTTCCTCTGCATCCAGGCGGCCGCCAGGCGGATGGTCGACGCCGGACGGGGCGGCCGCATCGTGGCCGTCACCAGCGTCCACGAGACACAGCCGCGGGTGGGCTCCTCGGCCTATGACGCCTCCAAGCACGGCCTCGGCGGCCTGATCAAGACCATTGCACTGGAGCTTGCGGAATTCGGCATCACCGCCAATTCCGTGGCGCCGGGCGAAATTGCCACTCCCATGACGGGCCAGACCGATGAGGACCCCGCCACCAAGGACCGGCCCGGTGTTCCGCTGGGGCGGCCGGGCGACGCCCGGGAGGTCGCCGCCGTGATCGCGTTTCTCGCGTCCCCGGCGTCGAGCTACGTGACGGGGGCATCGTGGGCTGTCGACGGCGGGATGCTCCAGATGGGCCCGCAGGCAGGCTCCCACATCACAAGCAACGACTGGCGGGAGAACTAGTCCCCCGCCAGCCGCAATTCCGGACCCCTCTGCTGAAGCCCGGAGACTTCCGGTGCCCTAAGGCTGCAGGACGACCTTGATACAGCCGTCCTCTTTCTTCTGGAACTTCTCATACAGCGCGGGCGCCTCGGCCAGCCCCGCACGGTGGGTGACCAGATCCATGACACCCAGCGGATCGGCGTCGTCCTCCACCAGCGGAAGCAGCTCATGCGTCCAGCGGCGGACGTTGCACTGACCCATCCGAAGCTGGATCTGCTTGTCGAACATGGTGAGCAGCGGCATGGGGCTGGCCATGCCTCCGTACACGCCGCTCAGGGACACGGTTCCGCCACGGCGGACGGCGTCGATCGCGGCGTGCAGGGCCGCGAGCCGGTCCACACCGGCGGTTTCCATGGCCTTCTGCGCCAACTTGTCCGGCAGGAGACCCAACGCCTGGTGCGCGAACCCTGTCACGGGAGAACCGTGGGCTTCCATGCCGACGGCATCCACCACTGCATCAGGCCCGCGGCCACCGGTCCGTTCCCGCAGTTCATCGGCGATGCCCTTGGAGTAGTCCAGAACGTCAATGCCATGGCGGGCTGCCATCTCGCGGCGCTCCGGCACAGGATCCACCCCAATGACCCGCAGGCCCAGATGGTTCCCGACCCTCGCCGAGAACTGTCCGACTGGCCCGAGCCCGAAAACGGCGAGGGTCCCGCCGTCCGGAGCATCCGCGTACTTCACGGCCTGCCAGGCGGTGGGAAGGATGTCGGACAGAAACAGGTAGCGGTCATCCGGGAGCTCCTGGCCGACTTTGACCGGGCCATAGTCCGCAAACGGGACCCGCAGGTATTCCGCCTGGCCCCCCGGTACAGAGCCGTACAGTTCCGAATAGCCGAACAACGCGGCCCCTGTACCCTTTTCCTTTACCTGGGTCGTCTCACACTGTGACTGCAGCCCCTGGCTGCACATGTAGCAGCGCCCGCATGCGATGTTGAACGGAACCACCACGCGGTCGCCCTTGGTGAGTGAGGTGACGGCGCCGCCCACCTCCTCCACGATGCCCATGGGCTCATGGCCCAGAACGTCGCCCTTGTGCATGTAGGGTCCCAGCACCTCATAGAGGTGGAGATCCGAACCGCAGATTGCGGTGGACGTGATCCTGATGATGGCGTCCGTGGGCTCCTGGATCACGGGATCAGGAACTTCTTTCACGCTCACCGAGCGTTTGCCTTGCCAGGTCAGTGCCTTCATGGGTCCCTTCCTTCAGCCGCAAAACGAGTACTTCCGAACAGCAGGGGCCATCCTGCCCGCAGCGAAGATCAGCATGCTTATCAATTGTGCCGCACAGCCAAGGTAGCATTCCGGCACCCCAGGGTAAAAGGTAAGCCCGCTTCGCTTTTCCCTTGTTTCAGCCAGCGAAGGCTCCTAGCGTAGGAACTGTCCGCGCCCCCAAGGAAAGGCATCATGATGACGCTGTACCAGCCCGAACCCGTGGAGATTTCTACCCGGATGCGTCCCGGCGAGTGGACCGAGTCCAGCCTTGAGGAGCTGGTCACCACATACCGCGCGAGGATCCTCGCCATGGGAGCCAAGGTTCCGGAGGTGGTTACGCAAGTTACCAGGAACGACGACGGATCGGTTGCTGTGACGGTGACGTGGAACAAGGGCGACTATGCCGATGAGCCGGCATCAGAACGCCCGGCATCCGGGGAGGCCGCCGCCGGATCAACCGCCTTGTGAGGCTGCCTTAGCCGGCAAGAAGCTTCCCGATGGCACTGTCCCTCAGGCCATCCAGCAGTTCGCGGGGCCCGGAGTACACCTCGACGGCCCCCGCCTCCAGCAGTTCCGCCTCACTCGTGCCGCCGCAGGTCACCCCGATGGTGGGGATGCCGAGCCTGGCCGCGGCATAGACATCCCACACGGCATCACCCACATAGACGGAGTCCGGGGCTTCGATACCAACGGCACGCAATGCCGCGACGAGTATATCCGGCTCAGGCTTGCTCTCCTTGGCATCCGCGGCGCTCGTCGCCGCATCGATGAAGGAATCGGCGGCCAGGCTCGCGCGGAGGGCTTTGAGATCCTGCTCCCTGGCCGAGGAAGCAAGTGCCACCGCCAACCCGCTTTCACGGCACTGCACCAACAGATCCCGCGCACCTTCCAACGGCCTCAGGGCCGGCCAGTAGGTGCCGAATATTCCCGAGTGGGCAGCGAGGACATCCTCATCGACTGACTTGTCACGCCCTTCCGGCAGCAGGTGGTCCACCAGCCGCGCGCCGCCCATCCCCACACAGCGGTGTATCCGGGCCATCGGCACGTCGAAGCCGGACTGGCGGAACGCCTGCCACCAGGCGAGCGTATGGAGGTAGGCGGAGTCGACCAGGGTCCCGTCGACGTCAAACAGGACTCCCTTCCGGCGCGAGCCTGCGGCACGGCGGTTCAGCACCCCCGGCCTCAGCGTTCCGCCTCGGAGGATTCAGGGGAAAGAAGTGCCGACCGCTCCACAGCATCCCGGCTGTTGTCGCGGATCAGCCCCATCCCGGCAATTTCCCGGGCACGGGCAACGCCGGCCACGGCCGCCCGCTTGGTGGGGAAGGTGACAGACACTGCCATCAGCGCGCCAGCGCCGTCCAGCAGCCGGATCCGGTAACCCCCGTCAGGGGCATCCACCAGCTCGAAGTATCCAGACATCCCAGCACTCCTCCTCCTTCACCAGTCGGACAGGTCTTAGTAAGTATACTTACTGCTCTGGCGAATGAAGAGACCTCGGGCAAGTAGCGGTAGCTACGACGCAGTTCCTGCCCGGAGAGGCTTGTTGCTGCGCCCTGTCCCGTGCTGTTGCAGTTCCAGGGCGCTGGTCACCAGGGCGAAATGGCTGAAGGCCTGCGGCGTGTTTCCCAGGTGCCGGCCACTCTGGACTCCCCACTCCTCGCTCAGCAGGCCCACGTCGTTGCGCAGCGCCAGGAGGCGCTCAAACAGTTCGGTCGCCGGCCGGTGGCGGCCTGCGCCGAGGAGCGCTTCCACCAGCCAGAAGGAGCAGGCCAGGAAGACGCCCTCGCCACCGGGGAGGCCGTCGTCACTGATTTCAGGCCGGTACCGGAGCAGAAAACCGTCCTCTGTCAGCTCGCGCTGAATGGCGTCGATGGTGCCGATCACGCGCGGATCGTCAGGCGGCAGGAACCCCACACGCGGGATGAGAAGCAGGCTGGCATCCAGTTCGGGGCGGCCATAGGACTGGGTGAAGGTGTTGCGGTCAGCGTCAAAGCCCTGGGTCATGACTTCCTTCCGGATCGTGTCCCGCAGCGCCTCCCAACGGGCCGCGGGCCCCGGCAACCCGGAATCCCGTACGCCCTTGACCATCCGGTCCGCAGCAACCCAGGCCATGACCTTCGAGTGCGTGAAATGGCGCCTCGGTCCGCGCATTTCCCAGAGCCCGTTGTCCGGCCGGTTCCAGACACCTTCCAGGTACTCCATCAGCGCAACCTGGACGTCCCAGGCCTCGTCCGGATGGGTGAGCAGGGAATTACGGGTAAGCGACAGGCAATCCAGCACCTCGCCCCAGACGTCCAGTTGCAGCTGTCCGGCCGCGCCGTTGCCGATCCGCACCGGGGACGAGTCCTCGTAGCCCGCCAGCCACGGGAGCTCCATCTCGGGCAGCCGGCGCTCGCCGTGGATGCCGTACATGATTTGCAGGTCCGCGGGATCGCCCGCGACGGCCCGCAGCAGCCAGTCCCGCCACGCGGCGGCCTCCGCGGTATAACCGACGGCCAGCAGCGACTGCAGCGTCAGGGTGGCGTCACGGAGCCAGCAGTAACGGTAGTCCCAGTTCCGCGGTCCACCCAGCTGTTCGGGCAGGGACGTGGTCACGGCGGCCACGATGCCGCCGGTGGGGGCATACGTGAGGGCCTTGAGCGTGATGAGCGAGCGCTCCACCGCGTCCTTGTACGGCCCTGTTACCTTGCCCTGCCCGGACCAGTCCAGCCAAAACTTCTCGGTGGACTCCAGGACAACTTCGGCGTCCACGGACCGCGGCCGGCGGACATGGCTGGGCGCCCACGTCAGTACAAAGGGCACGCGTTCACCGGCCTTCACAGTGAAGTCACTGACCGTGTGCATGTGTTCCCCCCGGAGCGGCGCGTTCGTCGCCAGGTAGGCGGAATCCGGCCCGGCGATCGCGTGCAGTCCGCGGCTGTCGCGGCGCACCCAGGGCATGATGTGGCCATAGTCGAAACGCAGGGCCAGCTCGCCCCGCATCCTGACTTGGCCGTGAAGGCCAACGACAATCCGTACGATGTCCGCCACTTGGTCACGGGGAGGCATGAAGTCGATCACCCGGACGGCCCCATCGTCCGTCTCCCATTCCGTTTCCAGGATCAGGGTATGTCTGCGGTAGCGCCGGCTGGTGCACTCCGCCGCGCCCGCCGGAGCAAGCCTCCAGCGTCCGGACTCGGGCGTGTCCAGCAAGGCATTAAAGCAGGCCGGCGAATCGAAGCGCGGCAGGCACAGCCAATCAATGGAACCTTCAGTGCTGATCAGGGCCGCTGTGTGCAGGTCACCCACTACCGCATAATCCTCGATGCGTACCATGCCCTTACAGTGCCACAGCTGGAACGTCCGCACGAGAGCAACCCGGGTGTAGCCTGAAGTGTGGGCGGTGCAACTGCCACGAACCATGACTTTTGGACATGTCCATCCGGCCAGCCACACCGGTGGACAGGGCAGAACAGGAGCCTCCTTTGGATAGTCGTCTGAACGAGACTGACGTGACGGGATACGTCCAGGACCTCCTGCTGGACACCCAAGACGTCGAAGATTTCCTCAACGAGCTGGCCCGCTACTCGGCCGAACAATTGTCTGGAGGCCACGGCCAGCTGTATTGCGGCATCACGCTCCTGCGAAACCGCAGTGCCGGCACGGTGGCCAGCAGCAGCGACGAGGCGCGCGCGGTTGACGAAATCCAGTACCAATTCAAGGACGGGCCCTGCCTCCGGTCGTGCCGGGAAGGCATCATGGTCCACGTTCCTGATTTTGAACTGGACACCACATTTCCCGAATACAACCAAACTGTCCTCAAAGCCGGCATCCGCTCCGTTCTTGCTGTGCCGTTCGACCTGCCCAAGGGCAGCGCCCGTGCCGGTCTCAACCTGTATTCCGACATGCCCAATGCCTTCGACGAGGATGCCGTGGAGCGCGCCGTCAGCTACGTCCGCCAGGCCTCGAAGGGCCTGCGCCTCGCCATCCGGATAGCCCAGCACAGCGACGCGGCCTCGAACCTGAAAGCGGCGATGGAGTCACGCACCATCATCGATACCGCGGTGGGCATCATCATCGCGCAGAACCGCTGCAGCCAGGAAGAGGCCATCGGGCTGATCAAGTCCGCCTCCAGCAGCCGCAACACGAAACTCCGCGATGTGGCTGCCGCGATCGTGGAGTCGGCCGGCGGAGGACGCCTGAGCACGCACTTCGAGTAATCACATGTCCGTGCATATCGGCACCTCGGGGTGGAGTTACGACCACTGGGAAAACGTGATCTACCCTCCGGGGCTTCCCGCACGCGACAGGCTGCAGCATTATGTCGCGAGATTCAGCACGGTGGAGCTGAACGCCAGCTTCTACCGCTGGCCGCGGGACACGTCCTTTGCGAGCTGGCGGCGGCGGCTTCCCGACGGTTTCGCCCTGTCCGTCAAGGCCCCGCGCGGCCTCACTCACGGCAAGAAACTCTACGGCCCGGAAGTCTGGATCGAGAGGATTTCCCGGTGCTGGCACGAACTTGGCGACAAGCGCGCCGTCCTGCTGGTCCAGCTCCCGCCGGACCTGGCGCGCGACGACGGCCGGCTGGATTACTTCCTCGCTGCCCTGCCCACCTGGATCCGGGTGAGCGTCGAGTTCCGCCACCCAAGTTGGGACCACCCGGACGTCTACCGCCTGCTGGAGCGCCACGCCGCGGCCTACTGCGTGATGAGCGGGGCCAACCTGCCGTGCATCCTGAGAGCCACGGCTCCCTTCGTCTATGTCAGGCTGCACGGTCCGGACCACGAGCACCTGTACGGCGGCTCGTACTCCGACGAGGACCTGCGGTGGTGGGCGGACCGGATCCGTGAGTGGCGCGGCGCGGGCAAGGATGTATACGCCTATTTCAATAACGACGGCGGCGGCAACGCGGTGCGGAACGCCGACACTTTGCGGTGGCTGCTGGGGGACGGCTGACTGCCGCTGGAAGGGCGAAACCGGCCGGGCCAGGTAACAGAGGCAGGTAACGGCCCGCGGGACCGTGGCCTGTGGCAGAGTGAAGGCATGGACATGGCGTCACAGGAATCTTCTTTGTCCGGTACTCAGGTTTTCCGCCTGGCCCACCGGCTCTCCAACGCGATCAACAACGCCCGGCTGAAGCTGGCCAGGCGTTGGAAGTTCGAACCTAAAACCATCGCTTACCAGGGCTACGGTTCCACCGAGTGGGTCCGGATCCTGGGCAGGGTGGTGCTGGCCAGCAAGCCCGCCCCCGGCAGCCGGGCCGACCACGCGGCAAAAAACGGGACCCAGAACATCCGGGGCTGGCGCGCGTTCACCAGCGTTCCCGTCCCGGGGTCCGAGGTGGAAATTGAGATCGGCGGCACCGTGACGAAGGTCCGGGCGGACCGGGGCGGGCTCATCGACATTGATGTCCAGGTCTCCCTTTCCCCGGGCTGGCACACGGCTGTGCTGCGGTCCGAAGGCACCGAACCGGCAGAGGCCAGCATTTTCGTCATCGGTCCGGAGACAACGTTCGGCATCGTCTCTGACATTGACGACACAGTCATGGTCACGGCTCTGCCAAGGCCCTTCCTTGCCCTGTGGAACACGTTCGTGTTGAGTGAGCGGGCACGGATGGCCACTCCGGGTATGGCGGTGCTGCTGGACCGGCTGACGGTGGAACACCCCGATGCCCCAGTGATTTACCTGTCCACCGGGCCATGGAACGCCGCCCCGACCCTTGGCAGGTTCCTCTCGCGCAACATGTATCCCTCTGGCGCGCTCGTGCTCACGGACTGGGGACTCACCCAGGACCGGTGGTTCCGCAGCGGCCAGGACCACAAGCGCCAAAACCTGGAGCGCCTCGCCGCTGAATTCCCGAACATGCGCTGGCTGCTCATCGGGGACAACGGCCAGCATGACGAGCAGATCTACTCCGCCTTTACCCGGGAACATTCGGACAAGGTGGCCGCAATCGCCATCCGGCAGCTCTCCGTCAGCGAGTCGGTCCTTGCCGGCGGGCATTCGGAAAACGGAGACCACAGCGCCTCCTCCGTACCTTGGATCTACTCGCCCGACGGCGCCGGCATTGCACGGAAGCTCAAGGAACTAGAACTGATCTGAGCTGAACCGGAAGGTCAGCTCCCCAAAGGCGACGCCTCGCCGTCGGACACTGCGCGTTCCGCGCCGTCGGGAACGACGCCCTCCGGGACACCGCCCTCCCCGACGGCGCCCTCGGGAACGGCGCCTTCAACGGCAGCGGCGACGGCGACTCCTGCGGCAGCGACCAACGTCCGTTCCTCCAGGAGTTCCTGGAACCAGTAGTAGGACGCCTTGGGCGTCCGCTCGAGCGTCTCGAAGTTCACGTGCACCAGCCCGAACGGCTGGTTGTAGCCGCCGGACCACTCAAAATTGTCCAGCAGGGACCACACATAGTAGCCGCGAAGATCCACCGACTCGGCCTCACCGCCGGGGGCCGTGGCACGGAGCGCGGTGCCGAGGTGGTCCGACAGGTACCGCAGGCGGCGTTCGTCAGGGATGAAGCTGCGGTTCGTGGACTTGTCACGGACGATGATGTCCTCGAAGCTGGCCCCGCCCTCGGTGATGATGACCGGCGGAAGGTTCGGATACCGCTCGGCCATCTCCTTGAGGGCGACGGCCATGTAGGCAGGCTTGACGGGCCACCCGTAGGCCGTGGTCTCGGTGTCCGGCCAAGGTTCGATATGCAGCGGCGCGCCCGGTGTGGTGGCGCTGAGATCGTCCCCGATGGCTTCCGCCATGGCCGCCGGCACAGGACTGTCGCCCCCGCCGGCCGCCACTCTTGTGGGCATGTAGTAGTTGAGCCCATAGAAATCCAGTGGCTGCGAAATGATGGCCATGTCCTCGTCGGGATGCTCAAAGGACGAAAAGAACTTCCCGAGGCGGACAAGGTCGGGATACTTCCCGGCAAGGACGGGGTCGGCGTAGAGGCGGTTCTGGGCCACGTCCATGGCGCCGGCGCTCAGCCTGTCCAGTGGGTTGGCGGAGTTCGGCACCATTGGGGAGTACACATTCGACATGCCGATCTCCCCCGGCACTTTGGCCGCCCGCAGCGCTTGGACCGCCAGACCGTGACCAAGCAGCTGGTGGTGGACCGAGGGCAGCCCGTTCGCGAAGTCTGCCTTCCCCGGTGAGTGCAGGCCCAACGCATAACCGTTCGTGGTGACCGTGGCGGGTTCGTTGATGGTAACCCAGCGGGCCACGCGATCCCCATAGGCTGCTGCGGCAATGGCGGCGAATTCTGCCAAGCGGTAGGCAGTGTCCCTGTTGAGCCATCCGCCCGCCTCGTCCAGCTGCAGCGGCGTGTCCCAGTGGTACAGGGTCACCATGGGAGATATGCCGTTCGCCAGGAGTTCGTCGAGCAGCCGGTCGTAGAAGTCCAGGCCGGCCCTGTTCACGGGTCCGCTGCCTCCTGGCTGGATCCGGGGCCAGGAGAGCGAAAACCGGTACGAGTCGACGCCCAGCTCCTTCATGAGCGCCACGTCCTGCGGCATCCGGTGATAGTGGTCGCACGCCACGGCCGGGCTGTGGCCGTCCACAATGGCGCCGGGCTTGGCTGCGAAGACGTCCCAGCCTGCCTTCCCCCGGCCGTCCACGTCAACGGCGCCCTCAATCTGGAATGCGGCGGTGGCTACTCCAAGGGTGAAGCCCGGCGGAATCTTCGCGGCCAACTCTTTGGCGGAGGCATGCATGGTCGGACCTCTGTTTTGTTCGGAATGGGCAGAAGAACAGTTTGCCTGAAACGCTCAGGACAGCAGGCCCTCCCCTTGGATCACTGCCCGCGCCGCATCGCTGACGCTGAAGCTGTAAAACGAACCCCTTGGCGAGAACATGGCCCTCTCTTCCGTCGGCACTTGCGATGCCTTCCAGAATGTCACAGGCCGAGCCACCTGGCGAGAGCAGGATGACACGGGCAGCACGACGGCGGCGTGCACCGGATAGTGCGCACGCCCAGGCGCCTAGTGCATCACCGCTGGGCCGAACAGGAAATCCTTCGCGTGGGCGACGGCCTTCTTGAAGGCGTCGTTCCTCAGGGCCAGCAGATGTTCGGAACTGTCCTCACCCGGTTCCAGGTAGCCCGTGAAGCCCGGGCGGAGCACCCAGATATCCCCTCCCGGCGGCAGGTAGAAGACCCCGAACGATCGGTGCTGGCGGTCGTCATCGGCCCAGATGGGCACCACGGCGAGCGCAGCCCCGGTGGCCGGGTTGATCCACTGCGCGCGCGGAAGCGGCTCTTCATGTGCCTCCGGATCCAGGAAGGGCGCGGTGTTCTTGCCCCAGCGTTCTTCAAACCGCTCATGAAAGGCAGGGATCAGGTGGGAGTCGTATCGGCGCCAATCGCTCATCGTCTTCGCTTTCCTCCGGGGTCGAAACGGATGGTGGCCCAGGGCCCGCTTTCCCACCTGACGGGCGTTGCGCGCAGGGGTGGATCCTCATGGCGGATGTGCCGCACGGGAACCTCGCGGGAATGGTCTTTGGACTGGCCGTCCCGGGGACCGGCCGCAGCAGCCCCTTGTTCGTTCCTGACAATGTCGCGTTCGTTCCTCAGAACGTCGCGCTCGTTCCTCAGAACCGCGCGGTCGTATGCGCGGCGCTGTTTCGGGTCACGGAGCACCGCGAAGGCCTGCATGATGAGCTGCAGTTCGGCGGGTGCTGCTGTGGGATTGGCCAAGTCCGGGTGGTGCGTTCGCAGAAGGGACCGGTAGGCGCGCGCTATTTCCCGCTGTGTCGCCGTCCGCGGCACATGCAGGGCCGCGTAGTGATCGGGAAAATTGCCCGGCATTGTCCCTCCCCTGGTGAATCCGCAGGAGGCGCTGGCTCAGCGGCGGACCAGCTGGCCCGTCAAGGACCAGGAACGGCCTCCGGCCTGGTGCCGGCCGCATGGAGCCGGCACCCTTGAAGCCGGAAGCCTCCCCGGCAGCATCACGTGATTGCCTGCCAAGCGACGTGATTGCCTTGCCAAGCGCCGTCCGACCTAGGTTCCGATCTCGTGGAGTTCGCCCTTGCGCTCGATTTCAATCTTGCGAGGCTTGGCCTGTTCCGCCACGGGGATTCGAAGCGTCAGCACGCCGGCGTCGTAGCTCGCCTTGATGTTCTCCGTGTCGAGAGTGTCTGCGAGGATCAGTTGGCGGCTGAAAACTCCGCGTGGCCGCTCGGCCACCACCAGCTCCACATTGGGCTGCGTGGGGTCCTGGCGTTCTGCCCTGACGGTAAGGACGTTCCGCTCCACGTTGAGGTCCACCTTCTCGGGCAGTACGCCTGGAAGATCAAAGGCCACCACGAACTCCCCGTCCTCCTGCCAGGCATCCATCGGCATAGCGGCCGGGCGGGCCGCGGTTCCGAAGACCTGTTGGGTGAGCCTGTCCAGCTCACGGAACGGGTCGGTACGGATGAGCATCATTTCCCACTCCTTAAGCACATATGTAATGTCACGGTAACCCACCTTCATCTATGGTGGTGGATATAGATTTTTTATAGCACTGGTGTCAAACTGGTGCAAGAGGAAGTCCAAATTATTCTCAACCGAGGAAACACCGTGGCAGATCAAGACGAGGGCAGGGGCCTTTACGCAATTTCCGTGGTGGCCGATCTGCTCGGAACGGGGCAACAAAACATCCGGCTGTACGAGCGGCGCGGATTGCTGACGCCGGGACGGACCTCCGGGGGAACGCGGCAATACAGCGACTCAGACCTGGCGGTACTCCGTCGGATCGGTGAGCTCTTGGATGAAGGGCTCAACCTGGCAGGAGTGGCGAAAGTACTGGAACTCGAGGTGGACAACGCCAGGCTCCGCCGGCAGCTTGAACGCGCCCGTGCACGCAACTCCCGGCAGCCGGAAGGCTAGTCCCCGCTGCGACGCCCCGGCCTCACATCCGCCCACCGGCCAACAGGAAGGATTCTTCCAGCAGTTCGGCGAGTTCGCCGCCGTCGAGCCGTGAAAGCCGGACCAGGACCAACTGTGGCGACCGCTCATGGTGCGGCGTCCAGAAATAGGTATCTGGATCGGTGCCGGCCAATGCCTCGCGTTCCCCGGTCTTGACCGTCAGCACGCCCTCGTCCCACATACGGGCCATCAGTGATTTTGCGAACCAGGCGGGCTGGTTCCAGCTGCTGCGCTCAGTGACTCCCGGCAGGGTGAGGCAGATCCGGCGGACATCGTCTTCAGTGGCCATGCCCCACTCTGGCACCGGCCGGCGGCCTCCGCAATCGCCGGCGCTGGTGAAGCCGGCCTTAGTCCGCCGGGGAATCAGCCTTGGATAATTCACCTGTCACCGCTTCGCCGGGCACCCTGGCGGTCCGCCACGTGTCCACGGCAATCACGGCCCCGAGCACCACGAGGGACAGGGACACCGAGGCCACAGCGTCGCTCACCCAGTGGTAGCCCAGGTAGAGCCTGCTGAGGGCAGCCAAGATCACACCAATGACCGCGAAGACAAAACCGACGACGGTGACTGCCGGGCGCCGGTGGCGGGAAAAGACCAGGAAAGCGGTTACGAGCAGGAAGTCCGAGGCGCCGAGCACGTGCCCGGACGGAAAGGAGAATGTATGGTCGGCTCCGAACAGCATGAGATCGACGGGTGGACGGGCGCGTTCGACGGCATGCCCGATGAGTTGGGCGAGTACAACGCCCGTCACCATTGCTGCCGCAAGCAGGACAGGCCGCCAGGCGTGTTTGGCCAGGATTCCCCATACCAGAGTGACCACCAGCACAATGATCGGCAGCGCTACGGGACCGAAGACAACCGCCAGGATGATCATGCCAACCGTCAGCGCTTCCGAGCGCGTGGTGAGCAGCCATCTACGGGCAGACTCATCGGCGGCGGCCAGGCCGTCCTGCTGAAGCACATCCGTCAGCGTCAGGAAGAAGACGAGGGCACCCGCTGCGGCGAGGACAACTGCGGTGACATACAGCGCCTTGCGCGCTCCCGCGTCCACGTAGCGTTCCTCGACCACGAACTTGTCATGGAATACCCGCCACCACCCCGCCTTGCCTGCTGATTCGTCTGCCACGTGGAATCCCGCCTGTGCGCCGATGGAATGAAGCGATTTCTGTGTTGAAGATTATCTCCTGCGTGACCGGACACCGGGGCGTGCCTAGGCCCTTACGAAGCCGGCCTGCCGCTGTTACCGTGGTTTTTCCAGCCACACGAGGATCAGGAGACGACATGAGCACCGAAAACACTGAAACCGGCGGCACCGTTCCAGGTTCGGAAAACGGCGTTGGGCTCGGCGCCGGCGAGCCCAACACGTTTGAGCCGGAGGAGGGGACCGAGGCCAAGGACAATTCGGCGCGCGGAGAAACGTCGGTTGCCACGGCCGAGGACACTCCTGACGTCGAAGAAACCCCGGTGGAAACAACAGAGCCCAGCTGACTCCGACGCAGCCCGGACGCGTCCGGGAGCCCTGTCCCGGAAGGCCCCCGCGGTGGATAATTGGACACACACTGGAGTGGCAACGGGGCTACGGAGGATTCCATGAGGATCGTCGGAACGCTAGTGATCATCTGGCTCATCATCGGCGTCTTCGCCGCATTCCAGCGAGGATATTTCGGCGGTTCGCCGGACTCGTGCACCGAGGCCGGGACTGTGGCGATCACCATCGCCGCGGGGCCGCTGAATTATATGGGGGTCAACCCCAAGATGGCCTGCGAGGTTCCGCAGCCTTCCCAGTAGCCAGGGTCACGCGCGTTCACGTGGGGTTCACGCGCGTGACGTCGGCTGTCAAAACGGAGTGGCTACGTTCGTGCCATGGACATTTCGCGCAGATCTCTCATCACCGCCGGCCTGGGTGCCAGCCTGGTCATCGCCCTGCCGGGTACTGCCGTCGCCGACCAGCGGAACTCGGAGGCAAGCCTCCCGGGCGATCCGTTCACCCTTGGCATCGCCTCCGGCGACCCGTGGCCTGACGGCTTTGTCATCTGGACCCGCCTCGCCCTGAGCCCGCTGGCAGAGGACGGCCTTGGCGGCATGCCGTCGCGCACCGTTGGCGTGGCATGGGAAGTCGCCGAGGACCCCGCCATGAAATGGGTGGTCCAGCGTGGCGTGGAGCGGGCGGTTCCTGAGAGTGCCCACTCGGTGCACGTCGAACTGCGCGGGTTGAAGCCGGGCCGCGAGTATTTCTACCGCTTCCGCGCGGGCCGCCACATCAGCCCTGTTGGCCGCACACTGACCAGCCCGGCCTGGTATGAGACGCCGGCGGCGCTGGCCATGTCCTTCGCCAGCTGCGCGCAATACGAGCACGGCTTTTTCACCGCCTACCGCCGCCTCGCGGAAGACCAGCCGGATCTGGTCCTCCACCTGGGCGACTACCAGTACGAATACAAGAAAGACTCCTACGTGGCGGGCGGCGGAAACGTCCGCGACCATGAGGGCCCGGAGACTGTGACACTGGAGAACTACCGCCAGCGCCACGCGCAGTACAAGGCCGACGCCGACCTCCAGGCGGCCCACGCCGCGGCACCCTGGCTGGTGGTCTGGGATGACCATGAAGTGGACAACAACTGGGCGGACGAGGTGCCGGAGAATGCGGACCCCGCACAGCTTAACGACTCGGCCGCCAACTTCCGCACCCGTAGGGCCGCCGCCTTCAAGGCCTACTACGAGAACATGCCGCTGCGTGCACCGTCTGTTCCGTCGGGCCCCGACATGAAAATCTACCGCTCGGTCCAGTGGGGCCAGCTGGCAAACTTCCACATGATGGACACCCGCCAGTACCGCGATGACCAGCTGGCTGGGGACGGCTGGCGGAAAAACGTCGGCGGGCGCCTGGCGGAGAACAGGACCATCACGGGCGCCGCGCAGGAGCAGTGGCTGCTGGACGGGTTCCGGAAGTCCACGGCACGCTGGGACATCCTGGGCCAGCAGGTCTTCTTCGCCGAGCGCGACCGCAACAAGGCGGCGGACATCGATGACATGTCAATGGACGGCTGGGACGGCTATGCCGCCTCACGCCGCCGGATCACGCAAGGCTGGGTGGACGCCAAGGTGCGCAACGCCGTCGTACTTACCGGCGACGTCCACCGTAACTGGGCCAGCGACGTCAAGGTGGACTTCAAGGATCCGGACGCGCCAGTGGTGGGTTCGGAACTGGTATGCACCTCCATCACGTCCAACGGGAACGGAACCGGATCAGTCAAGGATCCGACCATGGCGTGGAATCCGCATCTGAAGTTCTACAACGACCAGCGGGGATACGTCCGGACCAGGATTACCAAGGACTCCCTGACTGCTGACTACCGGGTGCTGGAGTACGTAACCGCAGCGGGTTCGCCGGTCAGCACGAAGGCAACCTTCGGCATCGAGGACGGCGTTCCGGGACTGCAGCGGCGCGGCTAGGGCCCCGCGGGCGCCAACCCCTCACTCCGCCGCCGGGCAGCAACACTGCCCGGCGGTTTCGCCCGCCACACCGAAGAGGCAAAACCCCCGCACACTCTGGTAAACATGTGAGTTGACCCACAATAACGTGTGAGCTATTCTCGTAATTGTTAGCGCTCACAAGAGTGACAACAGGCTCAAGAAATTGAGCAGCAGCTTCAAGGAATTGAAAGGGGCGGCACAGACGCCGCCCCGACCGCAAAGCCCACTGGTGTACGGGCCTCAGGATCGCGCAGCCGACCGGAGCCCAATGCCGGTCCCGTCGGAAGGCGCAGATGCCTCCCGGCTCAGCAGCAATTCGCGGCCCGAGTCAGCCGCGGAAGGAGAAGATCGTGCGTTTCAAAAAACTCCTGGGAGCCCTCGCCGTGGTCCTGGCCGTGACGGTCGGGGCCACCGGCTGCGGCAGCCGGCCCGGCTCCACGGCACCTGCCGCCAGCACCGATGCTGCCGGCTCCCTCGTGGGCATTTCGATGCCGACACAGACGTCCGAGCGGTGGATTGCCGACGGCGGCAATGTCGAAAAGTCTCTGAAGGAACTCGGATACAAGACGGATCTGCAGTTCGCCAACGACGACATCCCCACGCAGGTGTCCCAGATTGAGAACATGCTCACCAAGGGCGCCAAGGCCCTGATTATCGCCGCGATCGACGGCACCACGCTGACCGATGTCCTGGCCAAGGCCAAGGAGCAGAACGTCAAGGTCATCGCCTACGACCGGCTGATCAACGGCACGCCTAACGTGGACTTCTACACGACCTTTGACAACTACACCGTGGGCGTCCAGCAGGCCACCTCCCTTCTGACGGGCCTGGGTCTTCTGGATGCGGGCGGAAAGAAGGTGGACGGCAAGGGCCCGTTTAACGTGGAACTGTTCGCAGGCAGCCCGGACGACAACAACGCGAACTTTTTCTGGACCGGAGCCATGGACACGCTGAAGCCGTTCATGGACGCCGGCACCCTAAAGGTGCCCAGCGGCCAGACCAAGTTCGAGCAGGCCGCCATCCTCCGCTGGCAGGCACCGGTGGCGCAGAAGCGCATGGAGGACATCCTCACCTCCGCCTACAGTTCCGGCAAGAAGCTCGACGGCGTGCTGTCGCCTTACGATGGCCTGTCCATCGGCATCATCTCCGCGCTGACCAGCACCGGCGGCTACTCCAAGGGCAGCCTTCCGATCGTGACGGGCCAGGATGCAGAGAAGGGCTCGGTGAAGTCCATCATCGCCGGGGAACAGTACTCCACGATCTTCAAGGACACCCGCAAGCTCGGCGAGCAGGCAGTGAAGATGGTCGATGCAGTCCTGAAGGGCCAGCAGCCCGAAACCAATGACACCAAGACCTACAACAACAAGGTCAAGGTAGTCCCGGCCTACCTGCTTGAGTCCGTGATCATCACCAAGGACAACTACAAGCAGGAACTCATCGACTCCGGCTACTACACAGACGCCGACATCAAGTAGGCGCCGTGAAGGGCGCGGCCCGGCATCCGGCCGGGCCGCGCCGTCCCCGGGCCCTGCACCCGCAGGTCCCGGCACCCCACCAGCCAGCGGGAAAGCACCATGAACGTACCCATCCTTCAAATGCGGGGAATCACCAAGACCTTCCCCGGCGTCAAGGCCCTCCAGGACGTCACCCTGGACGTGAACCGCGGCGAGGTCCATGCGATCTGCGGCGAAAACGGAGCCGGCAAATCCACCCTGATGAAAGTGCTCTCCGGCGTGTACGCCCACAACACCTTCGAGGGGGACATCCTCTTCGAGAACGAACCGTGCGAGTTCTCCAGCATCACCGACAGCGAGAAGCGCGGGATCGTGATCATCCATCAGGAGCTGGCCCTGAGCCCGTACCTGTCGATCGCGGAGAACATCTTCCTGGGCAACGAACTGGCCTCCCGCGGCTGGGTGAACTGGCGCCAGACCAACCTTGAGGCGGCCAAGCTGCTTGCCCGGGTGGGACTCAGCGAAAACCCTGTGACGCCGATCCAGCACATCAGCGTCGGCAAGCAGCAGCTGGTGGAGATCGCCAAGGCCCTCTCGAAGGAAGTCAAGCTGCTCATCCTGGACGAGCCGACCGCGGCGCTGAACGATGAGGACTCCGACCACCTCCTGGATCTCATCCTGCATTTGAAGGGCCAAGGCGTGACGAGCATCATCATCAGCCACAAGCTCAACGAAATCCGCAAGGTGGCCGACGCCGTCACCATCATCCGCGACGGCAAATCCATCGAGACCCTGCGCGTTGACCAGGGCCAGATCACTCAGGAGCGGATCATCCGCGGCATGGTGGGCCGGGACCTCGACAGCCTGTACCCCGAACGCACCCCATCGATCGGCGAGGAAGTCCTCCGCATCGAAGACTGGACCGTCCAGCACCCGCAGGACCACACCCGCACTGTGGTCCACAACGCCAGCCTCAACGTCCGCAAGGGTGAAGTCGTAGGACTGGCCGGGCTCATGGGCGCCGGGCGCACCGAACTGGCCATGAGCGTGTTCGGCCGGACATACGGACACGCCGTCTCAGGCAAGGTCTTCAAGTACGGCCGGGAGATCAACACCTCCACCGTGCCCGAAGCCATCAGGCACGGCATCGCCTACGCCACCGAAGACCGCAAGCACTACGGCCTGAACCTCATCGAGGACATCCAGCGGAACATCTCCATGGCCGCCCTCGGGAAGCTCGCCAAACGCGGCTGGGTGGACAAGAACGAAGAAACCACGGTGGCTAACCGCTACCGGAAGAGCATGAACATCAAGGCACCCTCGGTCGCGGCCATCACCGGAAAACTCTCCGGCGGCAACCAGCAAAAGGTGGTCCTGAGCAAATGGATGTTCTCGGACCCCGATGTGCTGATCCTCGACGAGCCCACCCGCGGCAGCGATGTCGGCGCCAAGTTTGAGATCTACACGATCATCGCCGAACTGGCCGCCCAAGGGAAAGCCGTTATCGTGATCTCGTCCGAGCTCCCGGAGCTCCTGGGCATCTGCGACCGGATCTACACCCTGTCCGCAGGCCACGTCACCGGCGAGGTCCCCATCGCAGAGGCCTCCCAGGAAACACTCATGCACTACATGACCCAAGAGAAGGAATAACGGACATGTCCGCCCTACGAGAATCCCTCGGCTTCCTGGCAAGCCGCCTCCGCCAGGTCGGCATCTTCGTCGCCCTGATCCTCATTGTCATCCTGTTCCAGGTCCTCACCGACGGCATCCTGCTGCAGCCCCAGAACGTCACCAACCTCGTGGTCCAGAACAGCTACATCCTGATCCTGGCAATCGGCATGGTCATGGTCATCATCGCCGGGCACATCGACCTGTCCGTCGGCTCCATCGCGGGCTTCATCGGCGCTGTGTCGGGTGTGATGATCGTCCACTGGGGATGGGCCTGGTGGATCGCGATCCCCGCTTGCCTGCTCGTCGGCGCACTCGTGGGCGCCTGGCAGGGGTACTGGATCGCCTATGTCGGGATACCCGCGTTCATCGTCACCCTCGCCGGGATGCTCATCTTCCGCGGGCTGACCCTCATCACCCTGAAGAACCAACAGATCACGCCGTTCCCTGACGAGCTGCGCGCCCTGGGCGGCGGCTTCCTCCCCGACATTTCGGGCGGCACCTCCATGCTCGAGTGGCTCACCGTGATCCTCGGCGTGGGAGGTACCGCAGCCATCCTCTTCCAGGCCATCAAGGAGCGCCGGGTCCGCCGCAGGTTCAACCTCGAAAACGAACCCATGGCCTGGTTCGCCATCAAGACAGCATTCATCGCCTTGCTGATGCTCAGCATCACGTTCCTGCTGGCGAGCTACCGCGGTACCCCGATCGTCCTCATCGTCCTCGCAGTCCTGGTCATCGCCTACTCCGCCCTGATGAGCAACAGCATCTTCGGCCGGCACACCTACGCCATCGGCGGGAACCTGCACGCAGCCGAACTCTCCGGCATCAAGACCAAGGCCGTGACGTTCCGGCTCTTCGTGAACATGGGCGTCCTCGCCGCGCTGGCCGGCCTGGTCTTCACGGCACGCCTGAACTCTGCCCAGCCCGCCGGCGGCACGGGCTTCGAGCTGGACTCCATCGCCGCGGCCTTCATCGGCGGGGCAGCGGTCCAGGGCGGCATCGGCACTGTGGCAGGAGCCATGGTGGGCGGCCTGATCATGGGCGTCCTCAACAACGGCATGTCCATCCTCGGCCTTGGAACCGACTACCAGCAGCTCATCAAGGGCCTGGTGCTCCTGCTCGCAGTCGGCTTCGACATCTTCAACAAGAACCGCAGCGGCGGCAGCGGATCTACCATCGGCAAGCGGTTCAAGTGGAAGACAACCCCGCCCGCCGCCGTCGAGAAAGCCCAGGAGCCCAAGTCTTCCAGCAAGGCATCCGTGCCTGTAGCCTCGGTCTCCCACCCGGCGCAGGCCGAGAACCACTGACCGGGCGACCCCACCCAACTACGCAGTAGCTCGCGCGCTTCTGAAGTCTCGGAAGCGCGCGAGCTGCTGGCGTGTTGCGCCCAGGGGTCACCAGTCTGGATTCTGTTCCGCGTTCCGTCAGTCTTCCGTGGGCGTGGTGCGGTTGGAGTGGTAGTTGCGCCAGCTGTGCTCCGGCGCGAATCCGAGGAGCCGCTTGGCCTTGTCGATGGAGAGCATGCTCTCGTGCTCCCCCAGCTCCTTGGTCACGCGAACACCGGGGAACACTTCCGCGGCAAGGCTGGCGCTGGAGCGGCTCATCACCGTGTCCTCGTTGGCGATGATGAACGCCTCGAACCCGGGCTTGCCGTTCTCCAGTGCGCGCGCCACAGCCTGCGCACCATCGCGGCCGTCGATGTAGCCCCAGAGGTTCCACTTACGCAGCGTGGCATCGGAATCGAAGGAGGGGAAATCCTCGTAGTCCTCGGGGTCCATGACGTTGGAAAAGCGCAAGCCGGTGATGCTGAGCTCCGGGTCCCACCGCGTCATTTCGATGGCCATCTGCTCCTCCAGGTGCTTCACCAGCGAGTAGGTGCTTTCCGGCCGTGCCGGGTACTCCTCGTCCACCGGGATGTAGGGAGGATCGACGTCGAACGGCAGTCCCAGCACCGTCTCACTGGAGGCGTACACCACCTTTTTGATGCCGGCCCGGCGGGCCGCCTGGAACACGTTGTATGTGGAGAGCATGTTGTTTTCGAACGTGGCGGCATCCGGCACAAGTCCGGGCGCAGGAATGGCAGCAAGGTGGACGATCGCGTCGAAGCCCTGGTGCCGGTCATCCAGGCCAAGGACAACATCCAGGACCTGGCCATAGTTCCGCAAGTCCACGATGGCCAGGGCCGGACTTCTCTCGCCCGTCCGGTCCAGGTTCAGGACCGCATGGCCGTCCTCCGTCAGCCTGCGGACAACGCTGCGCCCCAGTTTTCCGCTTCCGCCTGTCACAGCAATTCTCATGGTGGTCTCCTCGGGTTCGTTCTTCCCCAGCCTAGGCGGGAGGATGCGCCGGCGCAGTCATAATGCCCTGCGAACTGGTGTATATAATTTCTCGGTACGGTTTAGCAGAAGGCCGTTGGATAGTTGTTCGATCCGGCTCTTTGCTGCCGCTACCCGCTCCCCTTCCGTGGTATGCGCTGCGCCCGCCGGCTCGTCTTGACCTGAGCGAAACGGTACTGGGAATCGTGGCCCGCGAGTCGACCGCAAAATCTGAAACATCAATCACGGAGCACCTGAATGAGATGGTGCTCGCAAGCTCGGATGTGGAGGCATTCCTCCATGAGCTTGCCCGGGTATCGGCCCGGAGCCTTTCCGAGCCCGGCGACGAAGTCCTGTGCGGAATCACACTGCTGCGGCACCGCAAAGCCGCCACGGTGGCAAGCAGCACGCCCGAGGCCCAGGCCATGGACGAGATCCAATACGACTTCGGTGACGGGCCATGCATGACTGCCTCGCGCGAGCAGGAGACTGTCCATATCCCGGATCTTGAAGAGCACGGGCTGTGGCCCCAGTACTCCCGCAAGGTGCTGGCCCAAGGCGTACGTTCCATCCTGGCCATCCCCTTCCAGCTTGAGGGCGAGACGCGCGCCGCCCTGAATCTCTACTCCCACCGTCCCGGCAGGTTCGAGGGACGCGTCCTGGACCTCGCCGAGGACTTTGTCACCCAGACATCCATGGCACTGCGCCTCGCCGTGCGGTTTGCCCACTACAGCGAGGCGGCCGCAAATCTCAAGGCAACACTGGAGTCCCGAACGGTGATTGACGTCGCCGTCGGGGTCATCATGGCCCAGAACCGGTGCAGCCAGGAGGAGGCATTTCAGCTGCTGAAGGCCGCCTCCAGCACGCGGAACATCAAGCTCCACAGTGTGGCGACGGCGATCGTCGACTCACTAGGGAAGGGGCCGGCAAAGACCCACTACGAGGGCTAGGCTCAGTACTCCGCACCCGGGGACCGCAGTCCGGGCAGGAATTCCTTCGGCAGCTCCGCAACCGGAATGATGAAGAGGTCCTGCACCTTCCAGTCGAGCCCGGCGCAGGCTTTGCGTGTTTCCTCCATGGTTTCCAGGGACGGCGCGGCTCCCCCGGCCGGCACCACGAGTCAGCCCACCAAAGGCCAACGCCGATGCCGAAAACACCTATAGCCGCGGCGCCCGCGGTCATCCAGTCGGCCTTGTTCATATCGGCGTCAGCGTAGAGCACTTTGTCGTGGAGATTTTCGGCCAGCTTGATTTTGACCCGCCCCAAATACACCGGAGGAGCCGCGGTCAGCAACATCGCCGCGATCATCAGCCAGCCCAGCCAGATGGTCTGGCCGAACACCTCGATGCCGCCGATGGTCGGGTGCTCCGCGCTGAGCAGGCCGGCGCCGGAGTCAACGACCAGGAAGGATCCCATGGCTACCAGCGCCACAGCGGCAACAAGGTGGGCAATCCCCACCGAGCGGTGATAGCCGTACGGATGTTTCTGCGTCGGGGGCCGACGAATCAGCCGGGCGGCCAGCAGGAAGGCCAGAGGCGGCAGGAACGAGAGGAGGTCTTCGATCCAGGCGGCCTTCATGGCCTGGGAATTGCCCAGAACCAAGAAGACGAGAGCGGTGGAAACAGTCAGAAAAGCAAGGGTGATCCACTCGAACCTGATCGCCTTTTGCAGGGCTTCTTTTTGCTCCCGGGGCAGCTCCGTGTTGCCGAACTTGGCGGCGGTTTCCGTGCGGCTCACCCCAGCACGTTCTGTTGCAGGAGAAAGCGGTCAAGGGCCAACAGAAAGGCGTTCTCGCCCAGCGGCACAAGGAACACATGCTTCACGGTTTTGCCAAAGGCGTCCTTCGATTCGGTATACGGGCGCGTGGTTCCCGCGTGTGTGACCCACGGTGTGTCAGCGGCAAAACCCCCGATCACCAGGTCCAGCTCACCCTCCTTGAGCGCCTTGGTAAGCTCCTGTTCGCTTCCCGTGACCCATCCGGGCGTGGCGCTGATGGAGGAGGCAAAGGAGCGCACCAAGGCTGGTTCGACGCCTTGGGGTTCCTGTCCGTCACGGAGGCTGGCCCACTTGCCGTTGGCCGTGACACCAACCCGCAGGTTTCCCCCAGAGACCCGTTCCAAGGTGCCGTCCGGGTCTCTGGGCATAGAGACAGCGCAGCCAGCCAGCCCGCCGGCAAGGGTCATGACGGCGAGCAACCCCGCCATACGCGTCACGAACGTGTGTCCGATCCGAAACACTGCGTCCCTTTCGCCGACCGGGATGCACACGGCCGGCCGGGCGGCCGTGTGCAGGTCGGCTCTATCCAACGCGGGGCCGGAGGGCTCCGCGATAACGCAGTGATTCGCTGGAGGGTTTACGCTAAAGGTTTACTCAGGGCCGGCGGAACCGGGCGCGGGCGCCGTCGCGCCACCACGTGAGACCCGGATCTTCCGGGCACTGGCCGCGGGTTCTTCGGGCATGGGGATGCGGACTTCAAGGATCCCGTCAGTGTACGAGGCGCTGACGTCTTCCTGGCTTACGGGAGCGGGCAGGCTCACCGTGCGGGCAAAGGTGCCGTAGCGGAATTCGGAACGGTAACCGTCTTTATCCCTGTGCTCGGCTTTTTCCTCGTGCCGAACCGAGATCTCCAACTGATTACCCGTCAAGGTGATGTCGACGTCCTTATCCGGGTCGATTCCCGGGACCTCGGCCTTGACCACCAAGTTACCGCCCTCACGGTATTCCTCCACGCGGAGCCAGGAGTCCAGATCTCCTTCCAGGAACCGGCGGAACGGCTCCGGGAACTCAACACCGGCTCGGCGGAGAATGTTAGCCATCGCTGTTACCTCCTGTCTGTGACCGACCCTGTTTTTACATGCAGCGGACGGGCCGGGATGCATCCGACATCAATAAATTACGCCGGAGGCAACCGCATGTTAAGGCTACGTCCGGGCGACATCCCGCCACTTCCTGCTGCTTCCTTGGGAAAAGCCAGGGATTACCTGACGGAAACTTTGGCGCTCCCCCGGGCGGGGACTATCCTGCTTCCCGCACCCCCCATTCCTGCCCCCATGCCTGAGGTTCGGGGATTGCGCGCCGAGATTTTCACAGGAGCGCGGCGGGATACTGGGCGGTGTCCGGCAGCGAAGCCCCGTGAAGGAGAGCCCCGATGAAGAAGCTGTTACTCCCAGGCCTTCCTGCAGCGGCCGGCGCCGGCGACATGGGGGCCCGTGATGACCGCTAGCGTCCCGGACCGGCAGAAGCGCGAAGTGCCGGACAGCGAGCCGCAACCAGGACTGGGGCTTCGGAATTGCCAACCAGCGGTCAGCCTCTATCCGCCCTGCATCGGGCCAGCCGACCCGTGGGGCCGGACTGTGCTGCGCCAGCAGGTCATTGACCTCATCCTGGACATCATTTCAGCCACAGATCCCCAGTCGGAGGTCCGGCTAAGGCTTTTGCGTCATCTCGCCGCCCACCCCGGCTGCCCCGAGCAGGCGCTGTTGTGCCACCTGGACGAGAACTCGCGCCGCCCCCTCGTCTTCCGTGGAGTCTGCGACTGAAGCTAAGTAGGCTTATGATCTATTCGGCTGCCGTTACCGGACGGCGCCGTATCGGCTGCGGCAGATCCTCAGCCGGACACCGTCGCACAAGGGTTGGGAACTTTGAAGGATTCGCTGGACCGCAAGGGCCGGAGGCTGGGCGGCGCCGCCAAGCCGCTGGCCGCCTGCTTCATGGTTGCTGCTCTTCTAGGCTGCAGTCCAGCTTCACCCGATTTGGACCCGCAGACCGGCAAGGAACTACAGACACGGGTCTTGGCCGTCAGCACTGCAGCCGCCAGCGCAGATCCCGCAACCGGCCTGCGGACCCTTGATGAACTCGTGGATCAGGTCACCCGCGCCGCAGCGGACGGGAAGGTCTCCTTCAAGCGCCATCAAAGCATCATGAAAGCGATTGAAGCGGTCCGGTCCGGGCAGATCTCCGCGCCGCGATTGCCGCAAAGGCGGCGGCGTCCAAAGCTGCGGCAGAGAAGGCGGCAGCGGCCCAGGCCGCATCCCAGGCCGCGGCCGGGAAGGCGGCGGCCGAAACCGCGGAAGCGGCCGCGGCTGCGGCTGCGGCTCAAAACATCGCCGTCCACCCATCGCCGCTCACCGTGGCGCCCCTGCCGTCGCCGCCTGCGCCTGGCGACGAAGACGGTGGCAAGGGCTCAGATAATGGGCCAGGCAAAGGAAAGGGCAAGGAGGGGTGAGCAGAAACTCGGCCTCAGCTCCGGTGGTGCGCGATCAGCCAGCCGGCCATCTGCTGGGCACGCTTGGAAGCAAGGAAGTCCCCCTCCGTGGCCGATATGATCGAGCCCTTCATCAGGATGTGCCAAGAGCGGGCGAATTCCTCGGTGTCGCGCAAGCCGGCCTCTTCGGCCAACGCCTGGAGGTGGCCCCGGATTCGGGCCAGGTAGCCGATGCTGGCTTCGCCCAGGGGATGCTCGGGGCCCATTTCAAGGAGGACGTTGATGAACGTGCAGGCCTCGAAGTCGTCACGCTGGAACCAGTCGCCGAACACATCGAAGATGGCCAGGAGGCGCCCCTCAGGCGTATCTCCCCTGCGCCGGGCTTCGGCAACGATAAGGTCCACGGTCCACACCTGGTCGCGGAGGGCGAGGAAGGCAAGAACCAGCGCATCCTTCGACGGGAAGTGCCGATAGAACGTGGATTTCGCCACGCCGGAGCGCTCGATCAGCTCGTTAATGCCGACGTCGCGGATCCCGCGGCGGGAGAAGAGCTCGTAGGCAGCGGACATTATCCGGTGCAGGGGTTCGTTCTCGCCGGCACGAACCCCTTGGGGCAGCAAAGTGCCCTCGCTTGCTTCAGGTGCGTTCATTAAGGAAATACTCTACCGCGGGACTGGCCGAGACAGACCTGTCTGTCTTATTGTTCTATCAGCATGACGCCGCTTCACCGGAACCCCGTCCCGGAGATGCCGCGGGAGTTACTGCAATGGAGCAGAGAGTAGGAGTGCACTGATGGACGATGAAGACATCCGGGCAGTGGAGGAGGCCGTTGCCACGCTGGAAACCACCAGCGCCGAGCACGAGCCCGCCGCAGTGAGTCTCCAGACTGCGGTTGCAGCCGCCGTGACGCACGGCAAACCTATACGCGAAGTGGCCGCGGCGGCCCATATGACAGCACTCGAAGTGCTCGATGCGGCGGACGCGGTCACGTATCCGCAGCAGGCGATCCAGCCCTGGACGTTCGCCCAGTAATCCTGGCTTTGGGATTCTCCAGCAAAAATCCTGATCCGATCCTGAGGATATGCCGCGCTAAGCCTGATGCTCCCGCGCCACCCTTAGATGCAACAGCCCGGGGAAAAGATCCCCGGAACTCAGGCATTTAGGATTCAAGGAGACGGGGCCGGCATGAAAAGCTCAGCAACTCTCGACGGTGTGGCTGAAGCAGCGGCTACGGCTGCGGCTCCTGTGTCTGCGGATTTTCACAGGCTCGGACTCGCTGGCTGCATCGACCGCCTGACAGTCCCGCTGCGCCGCCAGGGCACCTGCGTCCACTGGGAGACACCGCACCACGGCCTGGAGATCCCGGCGGGCTGCGCCACTCTGCTGTACCGGTCTGCGCAGGAAGCCCTCGACAACGCGTTCAGGCACGCCCATGCCACTGACGTGACGGTCCGGCTCACGGCCGTCTTCCACGGGATCCGTCTGACGGTTGCCGACAACGGCAAGGGATTCGGCAAGCGTTCAGCGGGCCACACCGGCTCCGGCAACAGCTCGTTTCCGGAGGCTGCCGACGGCGGCCGCCACGGACTTCGGACAATGTCCACAGAGGTGCAGGAAGCCGGCGGAACGGTCGCCATCTCGTCGGAACCCGGAACAGGCACCGAAGTGACCGTCACCATTCCATTGGACTGACGCGCCGCCGGGCCTGGCCTAGGATTCATTGCATGACTAAGCCCACCGCCCATCCGTCTGCGTCCCGGGCCTTCGATTCCCCGGACATCCGGCAGGCCGTCGAAGAGCTGCGCCTCCGGATCTCCGACGGTTCCCGCATTCTCCTTGGCGTAGCGGGTGCCCCCGGCTCCGGAAAGTCCACATTCTCCGCCTTCCTCGCCGATTTCTTCGGCCCTCAGGCGGCGCTGGTGGTTCCCATGGACGGTTTCCACCTGGGCAACGCCATCATCGACGGTACGCCGCTGAAGCGGCGCAAGGGCGCCCCGGACACGTTCGACGTCGGCGGTTATTTCTCGCTGTTGCAGCGGCTGGCGCTGCGGGACGAGGACGTTGTTTACGCACCGGACTTCCGGAGGTCCCTCGACGAGCCTGTGGCTGCCTCCATAGCCGTGCCGGCCTCGGTACCCCTCATCATCACGGAAGGGAACTACCTGCTGGCCGAGGACCCCGCGTGGCAGCGGGTGCGGTCACAGCTGGACGAGGTGTGGTTCATCGATACTCCCGCGGAACTGCGGCTCTCCCGTCTTGTGGAGCGGCATATGCTCTTTGGAATGGACCGGCCTGCGGCTGAAGCCTGGGCGAACGGATCCGACGAAGCGAACGCGCGGCTCATTGAAGCCACGCGGCATCGTGCGGATCGGGTCATCGTTTGGCGCTGATGGCGCCGTCGCTCGACTAATGGAGGAAAACAGTTAGCCGCGGAGCGCCGACTGGAAGTGGTTGGCCAGCTCCTGCCGGAACCCATCAGTGTCGCCATCCAGGGCAAAAGCAGCCAATCTCTCGTGCTCTACGGCAATGTCGTGCAGATCGTGGTACGAGCGATGGTCGACAGCGAGGTAGAGGCGCAGCTTGCTCTCCCAACCATTCCACAGGTTTTGCAGCGCGCCATTCCCTGAAAAGTCGTAAAAGAGCCTGTGGAAGCGAAGGTGCGCGTCGATGCTGGCCGGGATGTCGTTATTCTCCGTTGCCCGGTTGAGCTCCTCGATGGTTTGCACCAACTGCGGCCGCTGGGGTCCGCACAGCGCTTCGGCAGAGAGCTGGGCAGCGTACGGTTCGACCAGCAGTCGGACGGATGCGATATCGGCCACCTCCCGAGCGCTTACCTCCACCACGAAGGACCCGCGGAAGGGGACCTTTACGATCAGCCCTTCCTCCTCCAGCCTCGTCATTGCCTCGCGCAGCGGTGACCGGCTGATCCCGAGATCTGCAGCGATATGCATTTCCCGCAGCTGTCCGCCGGGCGGCACAGTTCCGTCCAGAATGGCGGTCCGCAGCACGCTGTAGACGCCGTCCGGTGTCGTCGTCCGCTGCGCTTGCCACTCGAACTTCGGTTCCATGCGGTCGCCTCCTGTTGTCGATTGTCGATTATACAGGATTTCTAAAGCCGCGGGCTGTACCGAGAACTCCTCATGCGGTGTCCTGTCGTGTTCCGGTGAAGGCCTCAACGGCGTGTTGCATGTGTCTCTTAATGGCCTCGTGGAGCCCTTTCCTATCGCCTGCCTCCAGCAGATCCAGGATGTTTTGGTGTTCCTGAACCAGGAGGTCAACGCTTCGGTAGGAAGCCGCCAGGTTGGGGATGCACATTCGTGATTCGGTTGCCAGGGTCTCGTACATCCTTACAAGACGGGAATTTCCGGTCCCAGCAATGAAGGAGGTGTGGAACTGCATATCCAGCCGTGCGAAGACCTGCCAGTCGGTGACGCCCAGTTGTTTCGTCATATCGCGGACGACTACCTTCAGCACTTCACAGGTGTCTTTGAGCTGCTCCGGCCTGCCATCCAGCAGGCTGTTGGCCGCGGATATTTCCGCAGCTTCGCGGACCGCGTAAATCTCCCTGATGTCCTCTGCTTTAAGTTCCAGGACGAAGACTCCGCGGTTACGCCGGCTGATGAGGATCCCTTCCTGGCATAAGCGCTGCATTGCTTCCCTGAGTGGGCCTCTGGACAGGAGGTTCAGCTGGCTGGCCACGGCAGATTCGTTGATCTGCTGTCCCGGGCGGAAGGTCCCCTGGACTATCTGTTCGCGCAGCTGATCGGCGATCAGCTGCGCGGTGGGCCTTCCTTCCAGGGTGAACAGGTCTTTCGGGGCCATTGACATCCCCCTCTTTTCACTCATCGCCGACTACATATTCACTAGACGGCTATTGCCGTGTACTTGATCTCGAGGAATTCCTCGATGCCGACCTTGCCGCCTTCGCGTCCCAGCCCGGACTGCTTGACCCCGCCAAAGGGTGCTGCCGGGTTGGAAACGATGCCGGTGTTGATCCCGAGCATGCCAACTTCGAGTTCTGCGGAGAAGTGGAGGGCTTTGTTCATGCTTTCGGTGAAGACGTAGCCCACCAGACCCCATTCGGTGTCATTGGCCAGGCGGAGCACCTCGTCCTCGCTGTCGAACGCCGTGATCGCCGCGACGGGTCCGAAGATCTCGGTGTTCATCAAGTCGGCGGTCAGGGGCACGTCGGTGAGCACGGTGGGGGTGTAGAAGTAGCCCGGGCCCTCGGGGCGGCTGCCGCCGGTCAGGACGCGTGCGCCCTTGGACACCGCATCGGCGACCAGGGCCTCGACCTTGTCCAGGCCCTTTTGCTCGATCAGGGGCCCGACGTCGGTTCCTTCCACGGCGCCGTTGCCGACCCGCAGTTCAGAGATCTTCTTGGCGAACTTCTCGCTGAACTCGGCCAGGACGGAACGGTGGACGAAGAAGCGGTTCGCGGCGGTGCAGGCCTCGCCCATGTTGCGCATCTTAGCCTTCAGGGCACCGTCGACGGCCTTTTCGATGTCCGCGTCGGCCAGAACGATGAACGGGGCGTTGCCGCCCAGCTCCATCGAGGAACGCATGACGTTCTCGGCCGCCTGGCGCAGCAGGATCTTCCCGACCCCGGTGGAGCCGGTGAAGCTGATCTTGCGCGCGATGCCACTGCTCATCCATGGATCCACCACTCCGGCGGCCTTGGAGGTGGTGACGACGTTCAGGACGCCGTCGGGAAGGCCGGCCTGCCGGAAGATGTCCACCAGGGCCAGGGAGGTCAGCGGTGTCAGTGCTGCGGGCTTGAAGACCATGGTGCAGCCCGCGGCCACGGCCGGGGCGATCTTGCGGGCGCCCATCGCCAGCGGGAAGTTCCACGGCGTGACCAGCACGCAGGGACCGACGGGTTCCCTGGTGATCATGATCTGGGTGTTGCCGTCAAGGGAGGTGGTCTGGTCCCCGCCGATGCGGACCGCTTCTTCGGAGAACCAGCGGAGCATTTCGGCGCCGTAGGCCACCTCGCCCTTGGCCTCGGCCAGCGGCTTGCCCATCTCCGCGGTCATGATCGCGGCCAGCCGGTCGGTGTTGGCAATGACCAGCTCAAAGGCCCGGCGCAGGATGTCGGCCCGCTCCCGCGGCGTGGACTTCGCCCACTGCGCCTGCGCGCGCCCGGCGGTCTCGATGGCCCGGGCTGCATCTTCGGGCCCGCCGTCGGCGACGTGGGCAATCATTTCATTTGTGGCCGGGTTCTCAACGGGGAACGTGGCGCCATTGGCGGCCTTTTGCCAGGCACCGTCGATGAACAGGTCGGTGTGAAGAGTGCTGGGGTCAAATGAAGTGCTCATGTCACGCTTTCAGTAGTGGTGGAAACGATGGCTTCATACCTTGTTCTATTGCTGACAGAAGGGGTTTAGCTCGTCTTGAACCGCTCCGGGCGTATGAAGCCCAGGCCCTCGTAGGTTTGCTTGCCGAGGGCCTCGTGGGCCGCGATCTGTCCATATCCGGTGGCGTTTTTGAAGCCGCCGCCGGAGAATCCGGTGGCGCAGTAGATCCTGCTGTTCTCGCTGAACCGGCCAAGGAGGGGGTTGCCGTCTTTGGTGTAGAGGTCGGGGAAGGTGTCGGAGCGGACGATGTTGGGGAACAGTCCGGGGAGGAACTCGGTGACTGTTTCGGTGGTCTCCGCGATTTCGGCGGGGGTCAGTTCCCTGGGCACGGCGTTCGGGTCCGGTGTTGGTCCGCCGCGCCCGTCCAGGGTTGCCTTGACGGTCACCCCGTCAACGGCGGGTGCACCATACATGGAGCGGTCCTCGTACATCCGGCTGAAGACGGGGAACCTCTCGGGCGAGAACTCTGATGCGTCTTTCGCGACGAACCAGGTCAGGAAGAGCCGCTTCGTCTGCGTTGCCGCCTTCAGGTAGTCGGGCATGAGCCGTTGGGACCAGCCGCCGGAGGAGACGATGACGTTCTCGAACGTCCAGGACTTCTCCCCGGAGGTGATGACGACGCCGTCGGCGGTTTCGGTGATGCCATCGATGGGGGTGTTCGTGTGGATGGTCGCCCCGTTGGCCTGGGCTGCTGCGACCGCCGCCGTGACGGCGCGGTCGGTGCGCAGGGCACCGGCGTTGGGGTCATAGACGGCGATGTCGTCTTGCCGGAGGTTGTGCTGCGGGTAGCGTTCGGCCATCGCCTCGCGGCTGAGGATTTCGTGCTCGGCGCCGTTGGTCCGGGTGGTTACCAGCAGGGCCGAGAGGTAGGCGCCGTCTTTGGTGCCAATCGAGAGCCCGCCGCAGCGGGTCAGGATGTTCTGCCCGGTTTCGGCTTCGAGTTCGGCCCAAAGGCTGCGGGAGCGTTCCAGGATGGGGTAGAGGTCCGGGTTGCCGCGGTAGATCATGCGGAACAGCCGGGTGTCCCCGCCCACGGCACTGCGGCCGTGGGCGGGAACCTGGGCTTCGAACCCGACCACTGAATCGGACAAACGGGAGGCCTGCCACAACGCCATGCTGCCGATGCTGCCCAGGCCAATGACTGCGAGTTTTCCGTCCATGCTCAGAGCACCATTTCCAGGAAGGCCTGCGTCCGGGGTTCCTTCGGGTTGGACAGGATTTCCCGGGCGTCGCCGCGTTCAACCACGTAGCCGTCATCCATGAAGATCAGCAAGTCGGCCACTTCGCGGGCGAAACCCATTTCGTGGGTGACCACCACCATGGTCATGCCCTTCTTCGCCAAATCCTTCATGACGGCCAGGACCTCGCCGACCTTTTCGGGGTCCAGCGCCGACGTCGGTTCATCAAACAGGATGATCTCCGGGTCCATGGCCAGGGACCGGGCGATCGCGACGCGCTGCTGCTGTCCGCCGGAGAGCTGGGCGGGGTAGTAGTCCCCGAACCCGGCCAGGCCGACGCTGGCCAGCAGTTCCTGGGCCCGCTTGGCGGACTCTTTCTTGTCAGCGCCCTTGACCAGCACCGGCCCGGACATGACGTTTTCCAGCGCGGTCATGTTCGGAAACAGATTGAACTGCTGGAACACCATGCCCACCCTGGTGCGCTGCTCAGCGAGCTTCTTGGGGCTGTGCGCGTGGTAGGCGTGCGCAGTCTCGTAGTAGCCAAAGTCCTCGCCATTGACCTTCAGGACGCCGGTGTCGACGGTCTCCAGGCCGTTGATGCACCGCAGGACGGTGGACTTTCCGGAGCCGCTGGGGCCGATGATGCAGCAGATCTCTCCGCTGGCGATGTCCAGGTTGATGTCCTTCAGGACCGTCTTGGGGCCGAAGGACTTACGGATTCCGCGGGCGTGAATGGTGCCGTCGTTGCTCATCGCAGGGTACCTTCCGGTTCGGTCAGCACAACTTTTTTCGCTTTCCGGGGGAGCCGGGAAGTTGTGCGGGAGTATTTTTGCTCGAGCTTGGACTGCGGGTAGCTCAGCAGCAGGGTCATCACGAGGTACCACAGGCTGGCGACGATCAGCAGCGGGATGGTCTCGTAGGTGCGGGCGAAGATGAGCTGGGCGCTTTGGAGCAGCTCGGCGACGCCCAGCACACTGACCAGGGATGTTCCCTTGAACATGCCGATGACCTGGTTACCGGTCGCCGGGATAATCGAGGGCATCGCCTGCGGGATGATGACCTTGCGCATCTTCATGGAGCTGCTCATGCCCAGGGAGTCGGCGGCCTCGATCTGGCCCTTGCCCACCGAGGAGAACCCGCCGCGGATGATCTCAGCCATGTAGGCGGCCTCGTTCAGCGTCAGGCCCACCAGGGCCGCGGTGATCGGCGCCATCAAGGCGTTCACATCGATCGCGGTGCCGATGTTCGTGAACGGAATCCCGATGGTCAGGTTCGGGTACAGCGCCGCGACGTTGAACCAGAAAATCAACTGCACCAGCACCGGGGTGCCGCGGAACAGGGTGATGTAGGCATTCGCGGTGGCGGCGACCGGTTTGATGCTCGAGGACCTCATGATCGCCAGCCCCAGGCCCAGGAGCGTTCCCAGGGCCATGCTGGCAATCGTGAGGAAAATCGTGAGCATCAGCCCACGCAGGATGGATTCAT
>NZ_JBIVOO010000020.1:0-63815 GCF_044754165.1 Arthrobacter sp. NPDC093139 | reverse complement strand
GGAAGACAGAACGAACGTCACTTCCCTGGGTGGGATACCGCGCACCGAAGTGGGAGCCCGAGCCCCTTCGCTGGCTGGGAGTTCACAGCATGTACAGCCTGTTCGGCTTTGCTGACCAGTGGGAAGAGCGCAGGGATTCCACCGAGACCTCACTTCTGGCCAAATTCGGTAGCAGGCTCGCCGGACTTCACGAATAGTCCGTCAACCACAACCTGCACCTGAACCCCCACCGATGGGAAGCACCATGAAGACCATCAATAAAGTCCAGACTGCGGCCGCCGGGCTTGCTGTCCTGCTGGCCCTCACTGCCTGTGGCGGCGCAGCCACCGGCCAGGGAGGGGACATTCCCAAGACGCAGAACACCCGTGACATCTCCGAGGGTGTCCAGCCGGATCCGGGCGAATCAGCCATCACCGAAGCCAAAATCCGCTAAGGGGCGTCCATGCAGCAAACAACATTCGGAAAAAGTGGACAGGAAGAGGTGCTCTAACCATGGACGGAAAACTGGCTGTCATAGGCCTGGGCAGCATCGGAAGCATGGCGTTGTGGCAGGCAGCGCGCCTGACTGACTCCGTCACGGGATTCGAGGCGCAGTCACCTGCTCACGGCAGAAGTGCAGTGGGAGGTGATACCAGGCTCTTTCGGATGATCTACCGTGGAGTACCTGACCTGTACTCCATCCTGGAACGCTCACGTGATCTCTGGGCTGAACTGGAAGCCGAAACCGGACAGGACATCCTCACACGCTGCGGCGGCCTGTCCATCGGCACCGCCGACGGCCCATACATCCGCAGCCTCCTGGAAACCGCCCGAGCCAACGGGGCGGCCCACGAAATCCTCAGCCGCGACGAAATGGCAGAACGCTACCCGCAGCACAACCTCCGCCCGGATGACTGCGCTGTCTACGATCCGAACGCGGGGGTCCTGCGCACCGACCGTGCCGTCACATCCGCCATTGCTGCGGCGGAGGCCAACGGCGCGACCGTCTACACCAACACCCCGATCGACAGCATCACCGAAACCGAAGACGGCGTCCTCATCACCTCAGGTGAGAAGTCCTGGATCTTCGAGAACGTCATCGTCTCCTCCGGCGGCTGGTCCCAAAAGCTGATGCCCGACTACCTCAAAGCCGCAACCCAGACAAAGCGCCTCTTCCTGACCTGGTTCGTCGCCAAAGACGCAGCCCAGTTCACCCCGGAAACGTTCCCCACTTTCAACCGGATGTACGAGGACCGATCCATGTACGGTGCACCCGCCGTCGACGGGGTCACCGTCAAAGCCACCCTGGACGGGCGCGGCACAGTAACAACCGACCCCGACGGTTTCCCCAGGGGACTCTCAACAGCCGAAATCTCCGAGACCATCGAAACGGTCTCGGAGTTCTTCCCCGGCCTCATCCCCACGATCGTCCGCTCCGACGCCTTCCCGGACCTCTACACCGATGACCGGAACCCGCTGCTGGGTTGGTTCGGCGAGACAAGCAGAATTTACGGCGCCACAGGCTTCTCCGGCGGAGGATTCAAAAACGCCACCGGCTACGGCCACATTGCCGCATACGAAGCCCTCGGCAAGGGGACCGTGAATGGTCTGGATTTCGTCAGGCCCGAACGCTTCAAGACGAGCTAGACCAACCTGTCAGCCGGAACGACATGAAGTATGAAGAAACGTGAGATGAGCGGGATGTCAAAAGGTGGCACCAGAAGGACTGTTTGCACTGAAGGGAATACCCACAGCGCAACGGATCGCTGATCATCTGCGCGAACAAATCGTCCTAGGATCCATCCGCCCAGGGCAACAGATCAACGAATTCGTATTGGCTAGCCAGCTCAACATGTCCAGAAGTCCTCTCAGGGAAGCACTACAGCGCTTGTGCCAGGAAGGAATCCTCTTCTATCGACGCAACCGCGGAGTGTTCGTTTCCCAAGTTGAAAAGCATGACCTTAGAGAGATTTACAAGGTTCGTGAGTCCCTCGAATCCGCCGCGGCGGACAGGCTATTGGACGGCAGCCTCAGGCAGATCAAAGAAACCTGTGAAGCGCTGAAGGAAATTGTGAATGAAATGGCGAAACAAGTGTCCGCAGGCGACCAGCAGAGAGTTGCTGGCCTTGAGCTGCAGTTCCACTTTGCCCTCGTTGCCGGCGCAGGCAATTCCCGCTTCATCCGTATCTACAAGACGCTCGCGGCCGAATCAAGAATGTGTAACCTCGACATGGATTTCTCCCGTGCACGGCTGGAGGTCCTGGTAGAGGAACATCAAAATATCCTGGATCTCTTGGAGGCCGGCGACAGGGAAGCCCTCTTCAAGGCCATCAAGCGGCATATGCAAAAAGCCGTTGAGGACCTCACGGCAACTCACCAGGGTGCGACGCCCTGAATACTTAGGTACCGGCCCGAATAGCCGAAGATCGACAAGAGAGGCGGCACGATGGACGGCAAGTTCAAGTGGCAAGAACAGCGGACGACGACGCCGGACGGCGTGTACCGCGTGCTGCGTACAGCCATCCTGGACGGAACTGTGCCTCCCGGGGAACAGTTGCGCGAGACGCATATTGCTGCCGATCTCGGAATCAGTCGGTCCCCGCTGCGTGAGGCGCTGACCCGGCTTGAGGAGGAGGGGCTGGTCGTGAAGATCCCCTTCCGGGGATCTTTCGTTGTGGAGGTGAGCGCCCGTGATGTGGCCGAGATCGCATCAATCCGCTTACTTGTCGAGCCGTACGCTGCTGAGCTCTCGGCCCCAACGTTACGCGGCCCTGAGCGGCTTCGGTTGAAGCAAACCATCGAGGAACTTTACCGGGCCACGGACAAGCACGATATCCCGGCCAGCATTGATGCTCATCTTCGCTTCCACAGGCTCTTCTATGAGTTTTCGGGGAATTCGGCCCTGCAAAGTCTTTGGAACGGTTGGGAGAACAAGCTGCGTCTCTACTTCGCGGTCGACCATCCTACTTACAGCGACCTCCATGAAATCGCTGTGGAGCACGAGAGATTGGCTGCGCTTGCTTTGGATGGCGACATCGATGCCTTCCGAGACGAGATGGCCAGTCAGTTCCGCAATGCGCTCCGGGTCAACGCTAACGAGGCATAGTGCAGGCCCGACTTCAATCCACGCAGGCGGCAGGCTGAAGAAACAGGCGGCCTACGCCGTAGTCCGCTTCTTCAGAATCTCTCGGACGGCGTCGCGGTTTTCCTCTATGATCCCGGCCAGGATTTCGCGGGCATGCGCCGGATCCCTGAGCATGAGGGCGTCGATGATGGTCCGATGCTCTTCTTCCAGGGCCGCAGTGTCCACGTATTCCCGATGGTCGATTGAGAGCACCAGCAGGAAGTACCGGAGTTCATTCATGAGCTGGGCATAATAGCCGTTGAGCCTTTCGCTGCCCATCAGCCCGACGATGGCTTGGTGGATGGCAAGGTCCGCCTCAACGATGGACCGCACATCGTGAGTCTTGAGTGCCTCCAGGAATTGATCAAACGCACCGTGAACGGATGTGAAGTCGGTGGCGTCATCCACAGATGCGACTGCGGCCAGCTCAAGCTGCAACCGGGCCTTGTAGACATCGACCACGTCAGCATCGTCGGGGTTCCAGATCACCAGGCCCTTGTTGAAGATGTACCGCACAAGACCCGTATTCTCCAGCAGGCGGACAGCTTCGCGGACAGTGTTCCTCGATAGGCCAAGATCAGCGGCGATCACTGCCTCCCGTACCCGCTCTCCAGGCTTCAAGGTGCCGTCCAGAATCATCCGGACCAGCCCGTCTGCCACCTTCTGGCTCACGCTCGTCCCCGCGGTGTCGATGTGATCAGTAAGACGCATACAGAAAGCGTATAACAGTAGAACATTTTCCGGCCGGCCGCTCACCAACTCACGCTCTCAGCACTCTTCGATTCTCGGATCTCGCTGCGCTCGGGCTGTAGAAGCGTTTTCTGTTTGTGCTGCTGTCCTTATGCCGTTACCGGGTGCAGTTCCGCGGCCATTGTAGGGTCGTGGCTACCCAGGGGAGGCGGGTATGGCTCTGTTGCTGTGGCCGGGCGACTCGTGCGTGACGGCTTCGTAGGATTGGCCGCCCGCCACCCCGCGATGACCCGACCGCTGATTGAGAGACGCGACATGAGCGCCGGATAGGGACTCGACGGCGCGGTCATCTGCTGGGCCCTTACCCTTCCAACAGACTGGAGGCTGTTCTTGGTGCACCTATGGGCCGGCATGACGCCGGCATAGCCCACCACCACTGCGTCGTGATCGATGCCGACGGAAACCGGCTGCTCTCTCAGAGAGTCCCAAACGACGAACCCGCACTGCTCCAGCTCTTGGGCAGCGTCCTCGAGCTCGCAGCAGGGGATGAGGTGATCTGGGCAACTGACCTGAACCACGGGGGATCGGCGCTGTTGATCGCACTGCTTATCGGTCATGGCCAGGACATTCTCTACATCCCGGGCCGGACGGTGCACCACGCATCCAAGCTTTCCGGGGTGAAGGCAAAACCGACGCGAAGGACGCCGCCGTCATCGCCGACCAGGCCCGGATGAACCGTGATCTACAGCCTCTGCGAGCCGGTGATGAGACCAGCACCGGTTTGCGGATCGTCACCGCCCGCCGGGCGGACAAAGCTGCGGACCGGGTCCGGGCGATCAACCGTTTGCAGGCCCAGCTGCTGGAATACTTCCCGGCTCTGGAGCGGGCCTTCGATTACAGCCGGTCCAAAGCCGCCCTGACGCTGCTGACTAAGCACCGGACACCCGATGGATCCGCCGCGCCGGCCTTGCCCGGATTCACGCGTGGCTGAAGAAGCACGGTGCCCGCTCCTCGGCCGCCGTCAGGATCGTCGAACTGGCGCTGGTACATGAAGGGGTAGTCATCCGTGTCACCGATCCGTCCGCCGGCGGCGCGCGCGTTCGGTGAGCTTGTCCACCGCCTCGCGGCTGCCGAGGTCGAATGAGACCGTGACTTTCGAGGGGGTACCGGGTCCGCCGATCAGCTCCTCAGAGCCGCCGACGCTCGCGTACATCTCGCGGCTGCCGAGCATGACCTACTGCTCGGGGGCGATCGCGAAGCATGACACGTTGTGATCGGAAATTTCCGGGTTGAGAGTCCAGCCCAGGGCGGTATAGAAGGCGGTCGCGCGCTCGACGCTCTCGACCGGGCAGGTGATGAAGAGGCTCATGGCGCCCAACTTGCAAAATGCAAGTGCCACGTCAAGATCTCGGGCGGTGCGGTCCGCAACTTGCGGGCAAATCAGAGCGGCGCGTTTTGACGGCGCTATTTGTCGCGTCCATGCCAGCTAAAAATCTCTCGAAACCCTAGTCTTTTGAAGCAGGCAGGTTTCGAGACACTGAGCCGGCCGTCATCCGGTACCTCAGGTGCCGGATGCCGGCCGGTCGCTGGTTGCCGCTCCTGTCCCTAGGGATGCACTTCTATTTGCGCTTCGGGGATTACACGTGCGCAGGTGGCTCAGTCTCCGTGGCTCCATCCCATTGAAGGTCGGGCTCGAATGACGGCTCCGTTCGAGCGGGTGCCTTCGGCATAGTGCTGCGGCGGATGACCGGGGTGCGGGGGGTGTCGTCGAAGATTAGCCGTGTCACGTCAGCGCGGGCATAGTGGCCCGCGGGGTCGACGGTGTTCTTGGCAAGGTCGATGTCCGCTAGATCGAGGTCGGCGTAGACGATGCCTTCCTCGGTGGGGTCCAGGGGCTCGGTGATGAGGCCTGAGTGCGGGCCGTAGACGCGGGCGTAGCCACCGCCGCCTGTGTAGACGGGTGTGGGTCCTCCATCGGCGGTCGGGAACTTTCGGGCTCCGTCATCGGACATGATCTGGGTGGCGGTGATGACGAAGGCGCTGCCTTCGAGGGCGTACGTTTGGGAACAGGCCATGATCGATTCAGGGCTCAGGGCCGGCACGTTGCCCAGGATCCCGAGGCAGGGCCAGCCGGCGACGTGGATCTGCTCGTTCTGCGCGTACATGGCGTACTTTGTCAGCGGCTGGAGATGTTCGAAACACTGCAGTGCTCCGAGCCGGCCCAGCGGCGTGTCGAGGACCTTGATGTCACTGCCGTCGCCTTCCCCGAACAGTGTCCGCTCTGCATGCGTGGGCTTGAGCTTCCGGCGCTGCTGGATGATCTCCCCCTCCGGGCCGATTACCGCCTGGGACATATACAACGAACCGCCGTCCTTCTCACTGAAACCCACGATGACCGTGATCGCGTGCCGCTGTGCAGCTTCCCGGATCCTGGCTATCTGCGGCCCGTCGATGGTGGGGGAGTTGGCATGGTAGCGGGCGACAAACTGCATCTGCTCATACACAGGGTAGGACCAGAGGAACACCGGGTAGCCCGGGATCCATGTCTCCGGGAACGCGACCAAGTCGGCTCCCCCAGCGGCGGCTTCGGCAATCAGGTGAACGGTCTTTTCCGTTGTCCCATCAATGTCCAGCCACACCGGTTCGGCCTGAACGGCAGCGACCCGCACCTTCTCTCTCATCAATACTCCTCGTTATGCTTAGATGGTGCTTACAAATGTATGACTGGGATCACTTAAATACGTTGGCAGTTTCTGCAGGCTCATCTACTATTCCTGCAGGTTCAGGCTTCTACTGGTGAAAACAGGTGCTCGTCCCGGAGAAGCCGGAGGGACGCAATGACGGACGTGACCGTTACTGATGTTCTGGCGTGGCAGGATGCTGCGAGCCGTGTGTTCGTGCCGCTGCTATGCACAGCCCCCGAACCAGATTTCGTCGCACATCTTGAGTCCGTATCGCTGTCCGCCGGCGTATCTCTGGCGCGAGTCCAATCGGGGCCACTCCGGGTGGAGCGGCCCGAACGGTTGGCCCGCCGCAATGATGGTGACGACATTCTGATGTCGCTGCAGCTGCAGTCGACCGGTGCTGTCCAGCAGCATGGACGGACTGCTGTCCTTGTGCCTGGAACTGCCGCCCTTTACGAGATCAACCGTCCGTATTTGCTGGACCAACCGCAATCAGGGCAGGACCTCATTGTCCTTCGCGTTCCACGCCGGCTTTTGGGGCTGAAGGACCGGCTGGTTAGTGACCTTTGTGGGCGGACAATCGATCAATCCGTTCCCGGCATGGCGGCATTCGCCGGCTACGCCGCGGGGCTGGTGGCTGGCCGCGGCCACATGGATGACTTGGCCCGAGTGGAGCTGGGGCGCATCAGCACAGATTTACTGTCGCTCGCCCTACGCTCTTTCGCGGGATTCCAACAGGCCTCGTGGAGTGACGACGAGAGGCTGCTGGAATCTGCGAAAGCGTATATCCGGCAACATCTTGCCGAGCCAGACCTCTCTGTTGAACGACTGGCCAACGCGGAAAACGTCTCTGTCCGCAAGCTCCACGAAGTTTTCGCGGCGAGTGGAGAGACGCCAGCGGCTTATATCCGGCGCAGGCGCATGGAACGCGCCACTTCCCTCCTGGCTGCCCGGCACCAAACCCGCCAGAGTGTGGGATCCATCGCGATTGCGTGCGGATTCCGTGACACGTCTACCTTTGTCCGAGCGTTTACTCGCGTCTACCAGTGCACTCCCACACAATGGGCTCTTGCGGCCCGCGCATCCGACGGAGCCAGCGTGGCATCTGCTGATTGACCCCCCGTTAGGCAACAGGTTTCCAAGCGCCGTGAGCGGTATGCAATGTCCCCACGTATCCCTGACTGTGAGAGGCCTTAACCCTCGCTAAGACCGTCTCAAAACCTTTGGGATACGAGGCGTCTCATTAGGCGAACAAGCACCCAAGTGGGCAAGACCTGGTTCAAGTGAAATCACGCTACTTTCTCCGCGCCCGGCAATTCTCATAACTATGTCTCGAAACCTGCTGGTTGAATCGGCATACTAACCAATAGTTATGCGACACATCGTAAACAGGCCATGACGAAACTTATAAGATATGCACGAGTTTCGACACGGCAACAGTCCACGGACCGGCAGCGGGCGGATCTACTGGCCGCTGGCGTCCGATGCGATGACCTCCACGGCGACCATGGAGTCTCCGGAGCACGTGCTTCGCGACCACAGTTCGAGCATGCAATCCAAGCCCTGATGGAGGGCGACACCCTCGTCATCACGACTTTGGACCGGCTCGGGCGATCCAGCCAAAACATGCTCGCCTTCGCCGATGAACTCCGCAGCAGGGGCGCCGGCCTGCGCGTCCTGAACTTGGCGGAGGCGACGTCGACACCGCGACGCCGATGGGTTCGATGTTGTTCACGATTATGGCCGCTCTCGCCCAGATGGAACACGAAATCAAGCGTGAACGCGTCACGGATTCCATAATCAAGCGAAGAGAAGCTGGCAAGGCCCTTGGTGGCCGGCCCCGCCGGGTTACCGATAGCCAGATCAGAAGCGCTGTCCGATTGGTACAAGGTGGAGAGCCCGCCGCGCAGGTTGCCCGCGACCTGGGGAAGTCCCGAGCGACCTTCTACAGGCGGTCACGAGCCCTTGCCGGCGAGCAGGTTGCCAATTAGCACCGGTGCCTTTCCTCAACAGGACTGAGAGCGTTCGGCGGCGCACAGCGCTGGGCGCAGTGTAATGGTCCTCGCTTCGCTCGGGCTGTAGAAGCGTTTTCTTGTTTTGGCTGCTGTCCCAAGGGATTGTACGTGCCCGCTCCGGCCCGTCTAGCCCCTCCGTGAACTCCGGGGCCTGCGTGCAGGATTTTCCCTGCGGCGCTCCTTCATCGCTGATTTCCTCCGGGAATTTCCCGGCTCTTGCCCTGCGGGTAGACAGGCCTCCATCGGGCACAGCTCCGCAAGCTTCGCCAGCAGCCAAAACAACGGCGGGAGAGGGGAAGCTGGCCGGTCACCTAAGCCGCCCCCGCCCACCGGCAAAACAACTTGGTCCGCGCCCGCGCCCGTTTTTCCAGCCGCTTGACAGACATAGAAGTCGGGGGAGACGGGAAGCTGGCCGGTCACCAACGCCGCCCCATCCACCCTTGGAAGGACCACAGCCATGAGCGAAAGAAGCCGCGCGAGCCCTACTCGGGAACGCCGACCGAGAGGGGACCGCCCTTACCGACCCGCAGGAGTCCGGTGACAACATCATTGAGATTCCTGCGGATCGTACGGGCCCGCTCCACCGGCTCAACCGTCCTGCGGACGGCTGCACAGCCGATGCCTTGAGTCGGTGCTTCGCTTATTTCCTCCCACAATCCATCCTCTGCCTGCCCTTCGGGTTGCCCGGCCGGGAGCCTACGGGCGGTCAGCCGTCGCTGGCGCTGCCCGGCTCCAGTGCGGCTGCGGCGTCCCGGACCTTGACCATGGTCCGGAGGTTGCGCGTTGTGGTCGAAGCCTTGTACTTCGGCTTGGCCGAGAGCTTGCTGAACGGGCTGTCCAGAGTCCCGCCCGCCGGGGCAAGCCAGGCCGACGCCTCCGGACCCAGCCGGGTCTGTTCCACCCCGCCGATCGACTCCCCGGAGGTGAATAGCTCGTCAAGCGCTGCCGTGTCTGAGGCCAGAGTGATGTAGGTGTGCGTGGTCTTGTCGTCTGCCGGGTAGTGGCAGAGCTCCACAAGCTCCGCCACGCGGGAGGCCGTGAGCACCACCACCCAGGCGTCGTAGCCAAAGGCTTCCCGCAGGCATGCCTCAAACTCCTTCTTGACCGCTTCCGGCTCCAGGTCGCTCGCCAGTACCACATTGCCGCTGGCCAGGAGCGTCTTCACGTCGCTGAAGGGCCGGGATTTGAGGGCTTCCTTGAGGTCCGCCATCTTGATCGTGATGCCACCCACGTTGATGCCGCGGAGGAACACTGCGTAGCTCGTCATCCGCCCAGACTACTGCCAGCGGAAAACCCGGGAGCGGAGGCGGTTGGAGCCGGTAGGGGTCAGTCGTTGTTCTTGCGGAGAGCCTCGGTCAGGACCCGGGCCGCGTTGCAGACGACTTCCGCATGCAGCCTGCCGGGCTGGCGGGTGAGCCTCTCGATGGGGCCGGAGATAGAAACGGCGGCGATCACCCGTCCGGAAGGTCCGCGGACCGGCGCGGAAACCGAGGCGACCCCCGGCTCACGTTCGCCGAGGCTCTGGCCCCAGCCCCGCCGTCGTACTCCTGCCAAAACAGTGGGCGTAAAGCGGGCGGACTGCAGCCCCTCCAGCAGGCGGTCGTGGTCCTCCCACGCAAGCAGAACCTGGGCTGCGGAGCCCGCCTTCATGGACAGCTGCGTGCCGACGGGGATCGTATCGCGGAGGCCGATCGGCCGCTCCGCGGAGGCGACGCAGACGCGCCAGTCGCCCTGGCGGCGGAAGATCTGGGCACTCTCGCCGGTGGCGTCGCGCAACTGCATCAGCACGGGTCCGGCGGAGGCGATGAGGCGGTCCTCGCCGGCCGCCGAGGCGAGTTCCACCAGGCGGCTGCCCAGCACGAACCGTCCCTGGATGTCCCGGCTCACCAGGCGGTGGTGAACGAGCGCCAGCGCGAGCCGGTGCACGGTTGGCCTCGCCAGCCCCGTGGCAGCGACGAGCTGCGCCAGAGTCGTGGGTCCGGCCTCGAGCGCATCAAGCACCTGGGCCGCTTTATCAATGACACCGACTCCACTAGAATTGTCCATGTAATGATATTGCCGTCTCATTATCTGAGATGCAAATCTTTTGACTGGCGTATTACATGGCTCTGCTGTTTCAGTGGAATCAACAACCAACAGCAGTGAAGGGAGAAGGCCATGGCGAACACATTGGCCGAGAAAGTCTGGGACGCGCACGTGGTGCGCAAAGGCGATGGCGACGGCGCCAACGCACAGCCGGACCTTCTCTACATCGACCTTCACCTCGTTCACGAGGTGACTTCGCCGCAGGCCTTCGAAGGGCTGCGGCTGGCCGGCCGCAAACTGCGCCGCCCGGACCTCACCATCGCCACTGAGGACCACAACACTCCCACGCTGGACATTGACAAGCCAATTGCCGACCTCACCAGCCGCACGCAGATCCAGACCCTGCGCAACAATTGCCAGGAGTTCGGCGTCCGCCTCCATTCGCTCGGCGATGCAGAGCAGGGCATCGTGCACGTCGTTGGCCCGCAGCTGGGCCTGACCCAGCCGGGCATGACCGTGGTCTGCGGCGATTCGCACACGTCCACCCACGGCGCCTTCGGTGCGCTGGCCATGGGCATCGGCACGTCCGAGGTGGAGCATGTGATGGCCACCCAGACGCTGTCCCTGAAGCCGTTCAAGACCATGGCCATCAACGTCGAGGGCACCCTCCGTCCCGGCGTCACGGCCAAGGACATCATCCTCGCGGTGATCGCCAAGATCGGCACCGGCGGCGGCCAGGGCTACGTCCTGGAATACCGCGGCTCGGCCATCCGGGCGCTGTCCATGGAAGCCCGGATGACCATCTGCAACATGTCCATCGAAGCCGGTGCCCGCGCCGGCCTGGTGGCCCCGGACGAAACCACGTACGCCTACATGAAGGGCCGCCCGCACGCGCCCGAAGGCGCTGACTGGGACGCCGCCGTCGAATACTGGAACACGCTCCGCAGCGACGACGATGCTGTCTTTGACGCCCAGGTGGACCTCGACGCCGACACTCTTGAGCCGTTCGTCACATGGGGCACCAACCCCGGCCAGGGCGTCTCGCTCTCGGACAAGGTGCCTTCCCCCAACGACTTCGGTGACGAGAACGCCAAGGCGGCGGCCGAACGCGCCCTGCAGTACATGGGGCTGGAGGCGGGAACGCGCATGAAGGACATCCGGGTCGACACGGTCTTCCTCGGCTCCTGCACCAACTCCCGCATCGAGGACCTGCGGGCCGCGGCGGACATCATCCGCGGCCGCCAGAAGGACCCCCAGGTCCGCATGCTCGTGGTTCCGGGTTCGGCCCGGGTCCGCCTCGAGGCGGAAGCCGAGGGTCTGGACCGCGTGTTCAAGGACTTCGGCGCGGAGTGGCGCTTCGCCGGATGCTCCATGTGCCTGGGCATGAACCCGGACCAGTTGGAGCCGGGGGAGCGCTGCGCGTCCACGTCCAACCGCAACTTTGAAGGACGCCAGGGCAAGGGTGGCCGGACGCACCTCGTATCGCCGGTGGTCGCAGCAGCCACGGCCGTGCGCGGCACGCTGAGCTCGCCGTCGGACCTTGATCCGGCACCGGAATCCGCAGCCCTCCAGACGACCGACGCAGCCTAGGAAGACCCCATGGAAAAGTTCACCACGCACACCGGAATCGGCGTCCCGCTGCGCCAGAGCAACGTCGACACCGACCAGATCATCCCGGCTGTCTACCTCAAGCGCATCACCCGCACGGGCTTTGAGGACGCGCTGTTCTCGGCCTGGCGGAAGGACCCGTCCTTCATCCTGAACCAGGCGCCGTTCAGCGCCGGCTCGGTCCTCGTGGCCGGTCCGGACTTCGGCACGGGCTCCTCCCGCGAGCACGCCGTCTGGGCACTGAAGGACTATGGCTTCAAGACGGTGCTGTCTTCCCGGTTCGCCGACATTTTCCGCGGCAACTCCGGAAAGCAGGGCCTGCTGGCCGCCGAACTCGCCCAGGATGACATCGAACTCATCTGGAAGACGCTGGAGAATGCGCCGGGCACCGAGGTGACGGTGGACCTCGTGTCCAAGACCGTCACCTGCGGCAACCTGGTCGCTCCGTTCGCGATCGATGACTACACGCGGTGGCGGCTGCTCGAAGGCCTGGACGACATCGGCCTGACCCTGCAGCACGAGGAAGACATCACCACTTATGAGGCCACCCGGCCGGCCTTCAAGCCGAAGACCCTGCCGGCCAGGCTGTCCTAGAAATTCTTCCCCAGGCATCCTCTGGGACCAGCAGGGCAATGAGGCCCGCCGCATACCATGCGGCGGGCCTTAACAGTGCTCCCCGGGCCATTGCGCTTGCGGCAGAAGGGGCCGTATTTCGGTTCGGTAACGCAAGCTCATATGCTTAGCTGGTGCCTTTGTAAGGATTTGGGGGCGAGTAGTCGTGAGGAAACCGGTAAATGAGTAGTGTTCTGACAATCCGCGGAGGCGTCCCGCTTACTGGCCGTGTCCACGTCCGCGGTGCCAAGAACCTTGTGCCCAAGGCCATGGTGGCGGCGCTGCTGGGCAACGAGCCGTCAGTGCTCCGGAACGTTCCGGAAATCAAGGACGTCGAGGTTGTCACCAGCCTGCTCCAGCTCCACGGCGTCACGGTGGAGAAGGATCCAGTCAGCGGTGACCTCACCCTGGACCCGAAGGACGCCAAGACGGCGCCCAGCACCGCCATCGACGCACACGCCGGTGATTCCCGGATCCCGATCCTGCTGTGCGGGCCGCTGATCCACGCCATCGGGGAGGCCTTCATCCCCGACCTTGGCGGCTGCAAGATCGGTGACCGCCCCATTGACTTCCACCTGGATGTACTGCGCCAATTCGGTGCGGTCGTGGAGAAGCGCCCGGGCGGCATTCACATTTCCGCGCCCAAGGGACTCCACGGAGCCAAGATTTCCCTGCCGTATCCCTCGGTCGGCGCCACGGAGCAGGTCCTCCTCAGCGCGACCCGTGCCGAGGGCATTACGGAGCTCTCCGGCGCCGCCACCGAGCCGGAGATCGTTGACCTGATTGCGGTGCTGCAGAAGATGGGCGCCATCATCAGCGTCCAGACGGACCGCACCATCCGCATTGAAGGAGTCCGCGACCTTGGCGGCTACAACCACCGGGCCCTGGCTGACCGCAACGAATCGGCCTCCTGGGCTTCCGCTGCTCTGGTCACCCGCGGCGACATCTTTGTTCAAGGCGCGTCCCAGCGCGACATGATGACTTTCCTGAACACCTTCCGCAAGGTGGGCGGCGGCATGGACATCGGCGACGACGGCATCCGGTTCTACCACCGCGGCGGCAAGCTCTCGCCGCTGGTGCTTGAGACCGATGTGCACCCCGGCTTCATGACGGACTGGCAGCAGCCGCTCGTGGTGGCACTGACGCAGGCCGAAGGCGTGTCGATTGTGCACGAGACCGTCTACGAGAACCGCTTTGGCTTCACCGACGCCCTGATCCGCATGGGGGCCAGCATCCAGGTCCACCGGGAATGCCTGGGCAGCGTGCCGTGCCGCTTTGGGCAGCGGAACTTCCGGCATTCAGCCGTCATCTCCGGCCCGATGCAGCTTAAGGGCACGGACATCGATGTGCCGGACCTGCGCGGTGGTTTCAGCCACCTCATCGCCGCCTTGGCAGCGACGGGCACGTCCCGGGTGACAGGCATCGACATTATTAACCGCGGCTACGAGCGTTTCACTGAAAAGCTGGCAGGACTCGGGGCCGACTTCGACATCACTTCTGAGAAGTAGCGTGGCCCGGTGAAGGAATCGGCGAAAAGCCGCATCACATTTGTGATCATTGCCGGGATCGCCCGGCCCCTGTTGAACCTGATGATGAACAAGAAGTGGGAAGGCACGGAAAAACTTCCCGCCGGCGGTTTCATAGCCGCGCCCAACCACTGCACCGAGATCGATCCAATTGTGATCGGGCACATGCTTTACAACCAAAAGCGGGCACCGCATTTCCTTGCAAAGGCGGGGCTTTTCAAGGTGCCGGTACTGGGCAGCGTGCTCCACGCCGTCAAGCAGATTCCGGTGGAACGCTCGACGGCGGGCGCGAACCACTCGCTACAGCTCGCCAAGGAGATTGTCGCCGAGGGCGGGGCGATCATTATCTACCCGGAGGGTACGCTGACGCGCGACCCCGACCTCTGGCCCATGAAGGGCCACACCGGTGCCGCGCGGCTGGCGCTTGAGGGCGGCATCCCTGTCGTGCCCATGGCCCACTGGGGTGCCCACGAAGTCTTCCCGCGGTATGCCAAGCGGTTCCACCTTTTTCCGCGGAAAACGTCCAGGATCCTGATCGGTGATCCGGTGGACCTCTCCCGCTTCGAGGGACGGCCCAGGGACAAGGCCACCCTCACGGAGGCCACCGAGGTCATCATGGACGCCGTTACCGGCCTGCTTGCCGAGCTCCGGGGAGAGCAGGCCCCTGCCAAACGCTGGGATCCTGCCGCGCACAACCAGACGAAGCACGGCCGCGACGTTGAGCGGGGTGGAAAATGACGCCTGGGCAGGTCCGGACCGGCTCCGCCCTGTCGGTGGCGGTCCTGGGCGCGGGATCCTGGGGTACCACGTTCGCGAAGATCCTCGCGGATGCAGCCACCGCCTCGGGCGCCGATCGCCGCATCCGCATCTGGGGGCGGCGACCGGAGGTTGTGGAGCAGATTAACAGCCTCCACCGCAATCCCCAGTACCTGGCCGACGTCGAACTGCCGCCGAGCATTTCGGCGTCCACGGACGTCGCGGAGGTGCTCGCCGGTGCCGACCTGGTGGTGCTCGCCGTGCCGGCGCAGTCACTGCGGCTGCAGCTGCGCGAGTGGAAGGGCCTGCTGGAGCCGGACGCCATGGTGGTGTCCCTCATGAAAGGCCTCGAGCTGAGCACCGACGCGCGCATGAGCGAGGTCATCCGGGAGGAGCTGGACATCCCGGATGACCGCATTGCCGTCGTCTCCGGACCCAATCTGGCCATGGAAATCGCGCGGGAAGAGCCCACGGCCTCAGTGGTGGCCTGCTCGGACTCCGCAGCGGCCGGCTGGATCGCGCGGAGCTGCACTGCACCGTATTTCCGCCCCTACACCACCTCGGATGTCGTCGGCGTCGAAATCGGTGGCATCGTCAAGAACGTCATTGCCCTGGCCGTGGGCATCTGTGAAGGAAAGCAGATGGGGGACAACACCAAGGCCTCGGTGATCACCCGCGGGCTCGCCGAGACTTCGCGGCTGGCCCTCGCCCTGGGCGGTGAGGCGCAGACGATGGCCGGCCTGGCCGGTCTGGGGGACCTTGTTGCCACCTGCTCGTCGCCGCTTTCGCGGAACCACACCGCCGGCCGCCTGCTCGGCCAGGGCCTCACCCTGGACGAAGTGGCGGAAAAGATGACACAAACCGCCGAAGGCATCAAGTCCGGCCAGGCAGTCCATGAACTTGCCGGTAAGCTCGGTGTCGAAATGCCCATCACCGCTGCCGTGGTCGCGGTGCTGGCCGGAAAATTGTCCGTTGACCAACTGGGGCCGCTACTGCTGGCCCGGGAACTGAAACCCGAAGGCGATTACTGACAGTGTCGGAAGAAAACTTGACCGCAGCGGACAACGCCACGACGCGCAAGCCCCGCGTTGCGGTGCTCTTTGGTGGCCGTTCCAGTGAACACGCCGTAAGCTGCGTCACCGCAGCCGGGGTGCTGGGAGCGATCGACCGCAACAAATACGACGTCATTCCCATCGGAATCGCCAAGTCCGGCCAGTGGGTCCTCGCCGCGGGGGACACGGGGCAATGGTCGCTGGCGTCCTCCTCTCTGCCCGAGGTGGCACCGTCGGACCAGACGGTGACGCTGACCCAAATGGGTGGAGAGCACCAGCTCATCGTGGCGTCGCCCAACGAGGTTCCCCGGGAACTCGGGACAGTGGACGTGGTCTTTCCCCTGCTTCACGGACCGTTCGGTGAGGACGGAACCATCCAGGGGCTTCTGGAGCTTTCGGACACGCGCTACGTCGGCGCCGGAGTGCTGGCATCGGCCGTGGGCATGGACAAGCACTTCATGAAGGTGGTCTTCGAGGCCGCGGGCCTACGGGTGGGCCCCTACATTGCCGTGACTGACCGGCAGTGGCGCGTCGATCCCGAATCTGTGCGCAAGCGCGTGGATCTTCTCGGCTACCCCGTGTTCGTCAAGCCCGCCCGTGCCGGATCGTCCATGGGCATCTCCAAAGTGGATTCGCTGGATGACCTTGATGCCGCGATCGAGGCCGCCCGCGAACATGACCCCAAGCTCGTCATCGAGGCGGGCATCGTCGGCAGGGAGATCGAGTGTGCCGTGCTTGAGGGCCGTGGTTCCGACGCGCCCCGGACGTCCCTGCCCGGTGAGATTACGGTGGCGGCAGGGGATCACGAGTTCTACGACTTCACCGCCAAGTACGTGGATGACGCTGCGGCACTGAGTTGCCCGGCCGACATGCCTGAGGAAGCCATAACGAGGGTCCGCGAACTCGCGGCGGTGGCGTTCGACGCCGTCGGAGCAGAAGGCCTAAGCCGGGTTGACTTCTTCTACACCCCGGACGGTGCGGTCATCATCAACGAGATCAACACGATGCCGGGGTTTACGCCGAAGAGCATGTATCCGCAGATGTGGGCTGCCTCCGGCCTGAGCTATCCGGACCTGATCGACGAACTGATCCACCTGGCACTCACGCGCAAGACCGGACTCCGCTAGTCCCCACCGGCACCCTAACCTCGCTCCGCTTCGGCCAGGGAACCCTGCCGGCGTGGGCCCACCACAGGCACCCTAACCTCGCTCCGCTTCGGCCAGGGAACCCTGCCGGCGTGGGCCCACCACAGGCAGCCTAACCTCGCTCCGCTTCGGCCAGGGAACCCTGCCGGCGTGGGCCCACCACAGGCACCCTAACCTCGCTCCGCTTCGGCCAGGGAACCCTGCCGGCGTGGGCCCACCGGGACCTGCCTACTTGCTGGTGGGCAGGTCCTGGAGGTCCTCCTGGCCCACGCAGTTGCGGCTCGCTTTGATCTTCGCGGCCGCCGCCGATAGATCGGCGAGCACGGTGGCTGAGCTGATCTTGTCCGGGTCCATCAGGATCTCCGTTGCCGGCTCACGCCCGAACGTGGTCAGCGTCCACACGGGATTGCCCTCCTTGATGACCCAGTCCACGTCGTTGACGCTGACGCAGCGGTCGGTGGTGGGCCCGGGAATGTTGACGCCACAGCGCAGGATGACCCGGGACGGATCGCCCCACGCGGCCGTCGCCTGGCTGTTGGTTTTGCGGAGGCGGTGTTCGCCGATGGCGTCCGGGAGCGCCACCATCATGGGGGCACAGCCCGGGTCCGCCGCATCCGCAGCGGGGGCAACATCGACGGCGGGGGCGCATCCGGCCAGGGCGAGCGCCGCTGCTGCCGCCATGGCGAGGACGGCCAAGGTGCGCGGCCTTCCTGCCGGTCCGCTGAGCCCAAGGCTGCGGGCTGATCTGTTTCCAGCTGGTTCACGGACGGCGGAGGGGCAGTGCATGGGTTAACCCTATCCCGGGGCGGCCGCAGGAATTGCCTGAATCGTAACCGGACGCCGGTGTCCGGCAGGAAACAATGTCGGCCCGTCGCGGTAGCGTAGTGGCGTGCCCCAAACACCACTGACTGTCGCAGAACTGTCCGAAGCCGAGCTCCTCACGCGGATCTTTCCGCGGCTGGAGCTGGGCGCGGCCCACAGCGCTGCTGTTCTCCTCGGGCCCGGCGATGATGCCGCGGTCGTCGCCGCTCCGGACGGCCGGACGGTCGTCAGCATCGATACCCAGGTGCAGGACCAGGATTTCCGGCTCCAGTGGAACAACGGCTACCGGACCACAGGCTATGACGTGGGCTGGAAGGCGGCTGCCCAGAATCTCAGCGACATCAATGCCATGGGCGCTATGGCTACCTCACTGGTAGTGAGTCTGACCATGCCGGCGGCCACTCCCGTGGACTGGGTCGAGGACCTGGCGGACGGACTGGCCGCCGCCATTGGGAAGCTCGGTGCCGGATCGTGCTCCGTCGCCGGCGGTGATTTGGGCCGCGGGGGCGAGCTCTCTGTGACGGTCGCGGTCCTCGGCACACTCAGCGGCGGGCAGCCGGTGCTCCGCTCCGGGGCGGCCGCCGGCGACACCCTGGCCATTGCAGGGAACGCCGGCCGGGCCGCGGCCGGGCTTGCCCTCTTGGAATCGCAGCACCCGGTGGAATCACTGAGCCCGGAGTTGAGGCACCTCCTGGACCTTCAGTGCCGTCCCGAGCCGCCGCTTGAGGCCGGCCCCTTGGCCCGGCTCTCAGGGGCCACCGCCATGATGGACATCTCCGATGGCCTTGTGCGGGACGGCACCAGGCTGGCCATCGCGGGCAATGTGGTCCTGGATCTCGATCCCGGGAAGCTGAAGCTGCTGACAGCGCCGCTGGAGACCGCCGCCGCCCTGCTCGGCGCCGATCCGCTGGCCTGGGTGCTGGGCGGCGGCGAGGACCACGGTCTGCTTGCCACATTCCCTGCGCACGTTCAGCTGCCGCCCGGCTTCACTGGGATAGGCTCAGTACAGACCTGCGGCACGAATGAAGCCGCGGGCGTAAAGATCGCGGGACGGCCCGCAGACTCCGTGGGATGGGATCACTTTGCAGACTAAGATTGCCGCCAACGCGCTAGCGATGAAGCGGTGGTTGGGTAAGGCAGAGACGGCCCTGGGGAACCACAGTGACCGCCTCAATGCCATCAACATCTTCCCGGTACCAGACGGTGACACCGGCACCAACCTTTACCTGACCATCCGGGCGGCCACCCGTTCCCTGCAGGAAACCGCGCCGGACGAAGCCTCGCTCCAGAACGACGTCGGCGCCGTGCTTGCCAAGGCAGGCCAGGCCGCCATGGAACAGGCCCGGGGAAACTCGGGCACTCTTTTCTCGGTTTTCCTGTGCGCCGCCGCCGAGCCCCTTTCAGGACACACCCGGCTCACTGCCACGCTGCTGGCCGCTGCGCTGAACCGGGCACAAATCCGCGCCTGGTCGGCTCTCAGCGATCCCGTTCCCGGAACCATGCTCTCCGTCATGGAGGCTGCGGCACGGGCAGCGGCCGCGGTTGACGCCACCCAGAACGGAAATGACAGCAACCAGGCACTGGGCCTGGTGCTGGATGCCGCCGTGGAGGCAGCCCTCGACGCCGTCGTCCGCACAGAAGCGCAGCTGGACGCCCTGCAGGCCGCCCACGTCGTGGACGCTGGCGGCGTCGGGATGCTCCTGATCCTCGATTGCCTGCGGTCGGCGGTGCTCGGCGGGGAACTCCAGAACGAACTGCTGGACGGACTGCACGGCTACGATGTGCAGGATCCCCATATCCATGCCGACCTGCCGGACGACGACGGCGTGGAGGTCATGTGCACCGTCAGTCTGTCGCCGCTGGACGCCGCCACGCTCAGGCAACGCCTCGATGAAGTCGGCGATTCAGTGATCATGAGCCAGGTGGAGCGGTCCCCGGACGCGGAAGGGCGATACCGCTGGCGCGTCCACGCGCACGTGCTGGATTCCGAGACGGCCCTCAGGATGATCCGTTCCCTCGGGGAGCCCACTGACGTGTCGGTCAGCGAGCTCGCCCTGCCGCGGGACCCCGATCCTCTGGCTGCCGATCAGCTGGCGGCTGATGCCCGGAGCCTTGATGGATGATGAACACCGAGCTTGAACTGGGCCTGGAGCGCCGGATCGGCAAGCGCTCCGCCGCCGTCGTCGAAAAACACCTGGGCATCACCACGGTGGGCGGACTGCTCAACTACTTCCCGCGCCGATACCTGAGCCGGGGCGAGCTCACACCCATCAGCGAGGTGCCCCTTGACGAGGAAGTGACGCTGATCGCACGGGTCGTCTCCAACAGCACCCGGCAGATGCGCGCCAGGCGCGGCTCCCTGACCGACGTCGTGATTTCCGACGACGCCGGCACCCCGCGCCGGCAAGGACCGGGACACCCCGGCGCCGGGATTCCCGGAACGATGAAGGTCAGCTTCTTCAACGGCTACCGCGCCAGGGCCGAGCTGCAGCCCGGCCGCCGGGCCATGTTCTCGGGCAAGGTCACCCGCTACGGCGGAACCCTGGGGCTGACCAACCCGGATTTCCTGCTGCTCGACGAAGACCCGGACACTCCCGGCATGGACCCCGAAAAGCTTGCGGCCATGCCCATCCCCGTCTATCCGGCCACCGCCAAGCTCACCAGCTGGTCCATCCAGAAGGTCATCTCCACGCTGCTGGACACCGTAGACCTCGGAGCTCTGGCGGACCCGCTGCCGGCCGGCATTTCCGCCCGTGAAAAGTTCCTGCCCATGCCCGAGGCGTACCGCCTGATCCACGCTCCGGAGACGCCCGGGGACTGGCGCCGGGCACGCGACCGGTTCCGGTACCAGGAGGCCCTGGTGCTGCAGTCCGCCCTGGCGCGCCGGCGCGCCCAGCTGGCCGCCGAGGAAGCAACGGCGCGGAGGCCGGTGCCGGACGGGCTGCTGGCCGCCTTTGACCGCCAGCTTCCGTTCACGCTGACCGCCGGGCAGTCCGCCGTGGGGAAGACCCTCGCCGCAGAGCTGTCCCAGGACGGCCCCATGAACAGGCTGCTGCAGGGGGAGGTCGGCTCCGGCAAGACCATCGTGGCGCTCCGGGCCATGCTCCAGGTGGTGGACGCCGGGGGACAGGCCGCACTGTTGGCACCCACGGAAGTCCTGGCCGCGCAGCACTTTGAGTCCATCCGGAGGACGCTCGGGCCGCTCGCCGGCGACGGGCTGCTGGGAGGCCTGGGCGGCCAGGCTGTCCAGGTCAGCCTGCTCACCGGCTCCATGCCCACCGCCGCGCGCAAGCAGGCACTGCTCGACGCCGCATCCGGCACCGCCGGCATTGTCATCGGCACCCACGCCCTGCTTAGCGACAACGTCTCCTTCTACGACCTCGGCCTCATCGTGGTGGACGAGCAGCACCGTTTCGGCGTGGAACAGCGCGATGCCCTCAGGGCGAAGGCGAGCAAGCCCCCGCACCTGCTGGTCATGACCGCCACGCCCATTCCCCGGACCGTGGCCATGACGGTGTTCGGGGACCTCGAAACCTCCGTGCTCGACGAACTGCCGGCCGGCAGGGCACCGATCACCACGCACGTCGTGGGCCTGGCGGAGAACCCGGGCTGGGCCTCACGCATCTGGTCCCGGTCCAGGGAAGAAATCGACGCCGGGCATCAGGTCTACGTCGTCTGCCCGAAGATCGGAACTGACGACGACGGCGACTTCAGTCCCGGTGAAGCGGAACCCGGCCCCGGGGACCTGGAGGACGACGGCGCCGCGCGCGAACTCGCCTCGGTGACGGCCGTCGTCGAACATCTGCGAGAGGAACCGGCATTGGCCGGGGTGCCCCTGGCGCCCCTGCACGGGCGCCAGGATCCGCCCGTGAAATCCGAAACGATGGCGTCGTTCACCGCCAACGAAACGAAGCTTTTGGTATCCACCACGGTGATCGAGGTGGGGGTGGACGTCCACAACGCCACCCTGATGGTCATCCTGGACGCGGACCGCTTCGGCATATCCCAGCTCCACCAGCTGCGGGGCCGCGTGGGCCGCGGAGGGCTCCCGGGCACCTGCCTGCTGGTCACCGCCCTGGAGCCGGGGCATCCGAGCCGCCGCAGGCTGGACGCCGTCGCGGCGACCACCGACGGCTTCGAGCTGTCCCAGGAGGACCTGAAGCTGCGGCGCGAGGGCGACATCCTGGGTGCCTCCCAGTCCGGTGGCAGGTCCACGCTAAGGCTCCTCAGGGTGCTCGAGCATGAGGACATCATCGCCCGCGCCCGGCAGGATGCCCAGGAGATTGTGGGCCGTGACCCGTCACTCGCGGACCACCCCGCCCTGGCCGAGGCCATTGACGACTACCTGAACCCCGAGAAGGAGGCGTTCCTTGAACGCGGCTAGCACCAGGGATGCGCTGGGAACCGAACCATCCGCACTCCCCGCAGAAGAAGCGGGGCCCGCAGCATGAGCCGGATCGTGGCAGGCGCTGCAGGGGGAACTCCGCTGGTCAGCGTGCCGGGTTCTCTGACCCGGCCCACGTCCGACCGTGTCAAGGAAGCCCTCTTTTCCCGGCTGGATGCCTTCGACGTCTTGGCTGGTGCGCGCGTGCTCGACCTGTACGCCGGCTCCGGATCGCTGGGCGTGGAGAGCGCCAGCAGGGGAGCGCAGGCCGTTGACCTGGTGGAGTTCGACGCCAGGGCCAGTTCGGTCTGCCAGCGGAACGCGGACCTGATCAACACCGTGCTGGGCCGGAAGGCAGTCACCGTGCACCGCTCGCGGGTGGAGTCGTTCCTTGAGCGGACCGCCGACGACATCCAGTGGGACGTGGCTTTCCTGGACCCGCCGTACCCCCTGGACGAACCCGCCCTGGCCGCCGTCCTGGAGAAACTGGGCCGGCACCTGGCGCCCGGAGCCGTGGTGGTGGTGGAGCGGTCGTCCAGGTCCCCGGAGCCGTCCTGGCCTGCAGTCCTGGAACGGTTCGCGGAAAAGAAGTACGGCGAGACGCGGCTGTGGTTTGCCGAGCCGGCCAGCGATCAGGAAGTGGACGTGGGCCCGGCAGCGGAGGACTGAGCTCTTCCAAATCGCTTCAGCCTGAGAACGGGTCCAGTTCCACCCCGGCCAGCGCCGTGGCCGGATGCGGCCCCCGGGCCGTCAGGGCGGCGGTCCATTCGGCCGGCCAGGGCTTCTGGGTCCCCGCCAGGATGATGTTCCCGGGATATCGGCCCGTGAACATGTTGGAATCGGCGACGGCGGCGACGTCGGTCATGGCACCCCGCAGTGCGGCGACCTGGCTGCGGACCAGGGTGAGTCCCGGTTCGTCACCGACATTCACAATCAGTACGCCCCGTTCGGACAGCAGCGCCGCCGCTTCCTCGTAGAACTCCGTGCAGGCGATATGCTCCGGAGCGTCTGGGCCCGAGAAGATGTCCAGGATCACGACGTCGAAGCGCAGATCGGCGGGGAGCTCCGCCAGTGCTTCGCGGGCGTCGCCAATGACGGTGTGCAGCCGGGTGCCTTCGGGCAGCGGGAGCTGCTCGAGCACGAAGTCCAGCAGCTCCCGTTCCAGTTCCACTGCGTACTGCAGGGAACCGGGGCGGGTCGCCTGGATGTACCGGACGAGGGTCAGCGCACCGGCTCCAAGATGCAGTGCGGTGACCGGCTCGCCCCACGGGGCGGCAAGATCGACGAGGTGACCGATCCTGCGCAGGTACTCGTAGAAGATGTCCCCGGGGTCGGCCAGATCGACATGCGACTGTTCCGCTCCGCCGATCTTGAGCACGAAGCCGCCGTCGGTGTACGTGTCAGGTTCGATGACGGCGTGCTGGCCGGTAGTCCGCAGGTAGCGGGACACGGGTGCAGGGCCGTCCATCATTGTCAGAGCCTGTCCCGCAGCGTCGCCAGCCGGGCAGCCGCTTCCTCAAGCACTTCGGTCTTTTTGCAGAAGGCGAACCGCAGCAGGCTCCTGGTCCGCTCAGCGCCTTCCGGGTGGCAGAACACCGGAACCGGGATGGCTGCTACGCCCACGAGGGCAGGCAGCCGGCGGGCAAGCTCCACGGAATCGCTGATGCCCAGCGGAGAGGTGTCGACGTTCACGAAATAGGTGCCCTTCGGCGTGAACACGTCCAGGCCCGCCGACCTGAGCCCGTCGCTCAGGATGTCGCGCTTCTTGCCCAGTATGACTGCGATGTCATCGTAGAAGGAGTCCGGCAGCGCCAGCCCGGCGGCGATGGCGCTCTGGAAGGGCGTGCCGGAACTGTACGTCAGGAACTGCTTCACTGTCCGGATCGCGGAAACCAGGTGCTCCGGACCGCTCAGCCAGCCAATCTTCCATCCGGTGAAGGAGAAGGTCTTCCCCGCCGAGGAAATTGTGACCGTCCGTTCAGCGGCACCGGGCAGGGTGGCAACCGGGACGTGGCGCACGCCGAACGTCAGGTGCTCGTAGACCTCGTCCGTAATGATGATGGCGCCGTGCTGCCGCGCAAGCTCAACCACACGCTGGAGTACTTCCGCCGGGAAGACGGCTCCCGTGGGATTGTGCGGGTTGTTGATGAGTACAGCCTTCGTGCGGCTGCTGAAGGCGTCTTCAAGCGCAGCGGGATCGGGCATGAAGTCCGGGGCAAGCAGCGGCGCCGTGACGTGGGTGGCTCCGGACAGGCCGATGATCGCCCCGTAGGAGTCGTAGAACGGCTCAAAGGTCAGGACTTCGTCGCCGGGGCCAACCAGTGCCATCAATGAAGCGGCGATCGCTTCGGTGGCGCCCGTGGTAATAATGATTTCGGTATCGGGGTCCGGATTCAGCCCGTAGAAACGCTGCTGGTGTGCCGCGACGGCCTGCCGGAGTTCGGGGATGCCCTTGCCGGGCGCGTATTGGTTCGAACCCTGCGCGATGGCCGCCTGGGCCGCGGCCTTGATCTCGGCGGGACCGTCCTCATCAGGGAATCCCTGGCCGAGGTTGATGGCCCCGGTCGTAACCGCCAGTGCGGTCATTTCCTCGAAGATCGTGACGCCGAGGGTGCCGTCGGAAGCCAGGAGGTTGGCCCCGGTGGCAGCGCGCTGCCAAGGCGCCGGAAGTGTCTCTGTCATTGCCGTCCTGCCTGTCCCTTCAGCCTGTTTTCCCACGCGGCCGATGCATCAAATCATGGTATCCCGGCTGGCAGATACGGTAGGTTCGGAGCATGAGACGCGCCGTATGCCCAGGCTCCTTCGACCCCATCCACAATGGACACCTCGAGGTCATCGCCCGAGCCGCGAGCCTCTTCGACGAAGTGATCGTGGCGGTGTCCACCAACTACGCCAAGAAGTACCGCTTTCCCTTGGAGGACCGGATCGAGATGGCCAAGGAGACGCTTGCGTCCCTGCGCGGCATCGTCGTGGAACCGGTTGGCGAGGGCCTCCTTGCGGAATACTGCCGCCAGCGGGGCGTTTCGGCCATCGTCAAGGGCCTGCGATCGTCGTCGGATTTCGATTACGAACTTCCCATGGCCACCATGAACCGCCAGCTGAGCGGCGTGGAAACGGTGTTCCTGCCGGCCGAGTCGCACTACCTGCACCTCTCCTCGACCTTGATCAAGGAAGTGTTCACGCTCGGCGGCAATGTGTCGGAGTTTGTCCCGAGGTCCGTCCTGAAGCGGCTTTTGGCGGGCGCGCCTGCCTCGGGGCAGCCGTCAAGAGGGTAGGCTTGAGCGGTACATTCCGGCTTCCGTCCGTTGTGCGGCGCCTTCCGGCACTGTCGCGCGCCGGCCGGGGTATTTCCACCTGCAGGGCCGGCGCCCGGTTTGAGTCCTTTGCGGACTTCAGGCTAAGATAATACGTCGGTCATATGTTCAACAGGAGTTCTCATTAAGCGAGATGCTAGTTCGCCCTTGATGCTTGATGTCAAGGACCTCGGACGCAGTCCGGGGAGCATGCGTACACTGACGGAACATGTACCCGCGCCAAGTGATCTTGGCGTGGCGCTCATTGGCGTTCAGGAAGGCTCGGATATCGAGCTGGACCTGAGGCTCGAGGCCGTACACGAAGGAATTCTGGTATCAGGAACCGCAGTCGCCGAAGTAACCGGCGAGTGTGGCCGATGCCTGGATCCCCTTGCGTATGACCTTGAAGTCAATGTGCAAGAACTTTTCTTCTACGAGGGCGCCTTGCCTTCCGACGAAGAAGACGATGAAGAGCAACGTCGAGTCGAGCACGATCTGATCGATCTTGAGCCGGTGTTGCGGGACGCGGTTGTAACCATGCTGCCGTTCCAGCCGGTGTGCCGGGAAGACTGCCAGGGCCTGTGTTCCGAATGCGGGGCACGCCTGGAAGACGAGCCGGGGCACCACCACGAGGTCGTAGATCCTCGCTGGGCTGCCCTAGCTGATCTGGCTAAGCCTGACCGGCAAAATTGATTTGTAAGTGTTTTTCTAGAGAGAAATGAGTTAGCCGTGGCTGTTCCCAAGCGGAAAATGTCTCGCTCGAATACCCGCGCCCGCCGCTCCCAGTGGAAGGCGACTGCCCCCCACCTGGTGAAGACCGTCGAGAACGGCCAGGTTACTTACAGCCTGCCGCACCAGGCAAAGGTCGTTACCGACTCGGCTGGCACTGCGCTGTTCCTTGAGTACAAGGGCCGCAAGGTCGCGGACGTCTAATCGGCCCACAGGCTGAAAAGGATGTCTTCAACTGAAGAGCTTCTGAAGCGTCTCGGTGTCTCCATTGACGCCGGGACGCTTCGTCTTGCTCTGACACACCGTTCCTACGCCTACGAAAACGGCGGCATTCCCACCAACGAACGGCTTGAGTTCCTGGGCGACTCCATCTTGGGGTTCTCAGTGACGGATGCGCTGTACCGCGATAACCCGAACCTTCCCGAGGGCGACCTCGCCAAGCGGCGCTCGGCCGTGGTCAGCACGCGGGCCCTCGCGGGCATCGGACGCAGCCTGGGCATTGGTGACTACATCTACCTTGGGCAGGGCGAGAAGCTCACCGAGGGCAAGAACAAAGCCTCGATCCTGGCGGACACCATGGAGGCGCTCATCGGCGCCACCTACGTCTCCAACGACATCGAGACCGCCCGGCAGCTGGTCATGCGCCTGATCGGTCCGCTCCTGAAGGACGCCGCCGCCCTTGGCGCCGGCACCGACTGGAAGACCAGCATTCAGGAGCTGGCTGCGGGCCGGCAGCTCGGCAGCATCTACTACGCCGTGGAGGGCTCCGGGCCGGACCACGCGCGGACGTTCATCGCGGAGCTGCAGATTGGCGGAAAACCCTGCGGCACGGGTACCGGGCACTCCAAGAAGGAAGCGGAGCAGGAAGCTGCGGCCGACGCGTGGCGGAGACTTTCTGGCACAGGTACAGGCATAGGCACGGGACCGGCGGACGCGTCTCCGGAATCCGCCGCCGGCGTCTAGGTGACCGGTGCCTGAACTTCCCGAAGTGGAGGTGGTCCGCCGCGGCCTGGTCAGCTGGGTTCTCGGCCGGACCATCACCGGCGTTGACGTGGTGGATCCACGGTCCGTGCGGCGCCACGCCTTGGGGCCCGAAGACTTCGCCGGAAACCTTGAAGGCGCCACGGTCCTGGACATCGTGCGCCGCGGGAAATTCCTGTGGATGCCGCTGCAGGACGCCGGCGCTGTTCCCGAGGCCGCTGACCGCCCGAAGGTGGCGCTGATGGCCCATCTCGGCATGAGCGGCCAACTCCTGATGCAGGACACTGCAGTGCCCGACGAGAAGCACCTCAAGGTCCGTCTTCGCCTGAGCCCGCGGGACGGCATGCCCGGGCAGCTCCGGTTCGTCGACCAGCGGATATTCGGGGGCCTGTTCGTCACGTCGCTCGTTCCCACGGACGACGCAGGCCCGGGAGGGCTGGCCGAAAACCCACTGCCCCTGATCGCTGAGGAGGCGTCGCACATCGCGCGGGACCCCCTGGACCCGCACTTTTCGTTTGGGGACTTTTACCGCCGCCTCCGCAGCCGTAAGACCGGCCTGAAAAGGGCCCTCCTCGACCAAGGGCTGGTGTCCGGAATCGGCAACATCTACGCGGACGAGGCCCTCTGGCGGGCGAAACTCCATTACGCCCGCCCCACCGATACCCTGCGGCGGGCAGAGGCTGAGCGCGTGCTCACGGCGGCCAGGGAGGTCATGCTTGACGCCCTTGCCGCAGGCGGGACGAGTTTCGACTCGCTCTACGTGAACGTCAACGGCGCGTCCGGCTATTTCAGCCGTTCTCTGGACGCCTACGGCCGCGAAGGGGAAGAGTGCCGCCGCTGCGCCTCATCCGGCATCGTGAGCCGCATGCGGCGCGACATGTTCATGAACCGCTCCTCCTATACCTGCCCCGTGTGCCAGCCGCGGCCTCGAAACGGCCGCTGGTGACCGTTGTCTCGGTGGCCGGAACGCCGTAAATCCGCGGTTTCCCGGCCCCGTGGCAGTAGATTTAGGGCAGGAACGCAGCCGCTGCCGCCATTCAGGAGATCCGAAACACCTTGCACCTCAAAAGTCTGACCGTCAGGGGCTTCAAGTCGTTTGCCTCGGCGACGACCTTCGACTTTGAGCCCGGCGTCACCGCGGTGGTGGGGCCCAACGGCTCGGGCAAGTCCAACGTGGTCGATGCTCTGTCCTGGGTCATGGGCGAGCAGGGAGCCAAGACCCTCCGCGGCGGCAAGATGGAAGACGTCATCTTCGCCGGCACCTCCGGCCGGCCGCCCTTGGGACGGGCGCACGTCTCCCTGACCATCGACAACGCGGACGGGGCGTTGCCCATTGAATACAGCGAAGTGACGATCTCCCGGACCCTGTTCCGCACGGGGGGCTCTGAGTACGCCATCAACGGCACCGCGTGCCGCCTGCTGGACATCCAGGAGTTGCTATCGGATTCGGGCCTGGGACGGGAAATGCACGTCATCGTAGGCCAGGGCCAGCTGGATAAGGTACTGCACGCCACGCCCGAGGACCGCCGGGGGTTCATAGAGGAAGCCGCAGGCATCCTTAAGCACCGCCGGCGGAAGGAAAAGACCGTCCGCAAGCTGGAGGCCATGCAGGCCAATCTGCAGAGGCTCAGCGACCTGACCGGGGAAATCCGCCGCCAGCTCACGCCGCTGGGCAAACAGGCCGAGATTGCACGGCGTGCCCAGACGGTGCAGTTCGAGGTCCGGGACGCCCGGGCACGGCTGCTTGCCGACGACCTCGTCCAGCTCCGCAGCAACCTGGCGCAGGAAGTTGCCGACGAAACCGAGCTGAAGGCCCGGCGGGCTGTCGTCGGACGGGATCTCGAGGCCGGGCGCCAGCGCCAGGCGACGCTGGAACAGCTTGCTGCTGCTGCCACGCCCCGGCTGAACGCGGCGCGGGATACCTGGTACCAGCTCTCGGCGGGACGCGAACGGCTGCGGTCCCTCGGATCGCTGGCGCGGGAACGGTGCCGGCTGCTGGGCTCGGCGGATGCCGCACCCGAGCCGGGCCGGGACCCCGACCAGCTGGAGCGGCAGGCGGCCCGCGTCCGGGCCGAACAGGCGGAACTTGAACAGCTCATCGTTGGCAGACGCACCGCCCTGGAGGAAGCCAGCGCCGCAAAAAGCGAGGCGGAAAATGCCGCGGCCGCCGAGGAACAGCGTCTCACAGCCGCCCTGCGGGCTGCAGCCGACCGGCGCGAAGGCCTCGCGCGGCTGGCAGGCCAGGTTGCGGCGGCGAGATCGAGGGTCGAATCGGCGCAGGCCGAAGTGGGCCGGCTGCGCGAATCCCAGGCGGCCGGCGAGGTGCGCAGGAAGCAGGCCCAGTCGGAATTCACGGCACTGGAATCCCAGGTCGCCGGCGTGGAGGACGGCGAAGAGTCCCTGGACGCCGAGTACGAGGAAGCCAGCGCCGTGCTGGACGCGGTCCTGGCAGAAATCGACTCCCTGCGGAGCGCCGAGCGCGAGGCCCTGCGGGAACGCGATGCGCTGAAGGCCCGGCACGATGCCCTCATCCTGGGCCTGAACCGCAAGGACGGTTCCGAACACGCCCTCGGGGCCGGCCTGCCCGGCATCGTCGGGCCCCTGTCCTCCGAGCTGACGGTAACGCCCGGTTATGAGGCCGCCATTGCCGCCGCCCTGGGCAGCGCCTCAGACGCTGTGGTGGTCCACGACGCCGGAGCCGCCGCCGCTGTGCTGCAGCTCCTGAAGGACGACGACGCCGGCCGCGCGACGCTGCTGCTGGAAGCCCGGCCGGAGCCGGCCGGACCGTCGGCGGCCGCGTCCGGGACGCAGGAATCGGCTTTGCCTGACGGTGCCCGCTGGGCTCTGCCTGAGGGTGCCCGCTGGGCTCTGCCTGAGGGTGCCCGCTGGGCAACGGAATTGGTATCGGCCAGCGGCCCCGCAGGGGCCGCGGTGCAGCAGCTGCTTCAGGGGACCGCCGTCGTCGAGGACCTGGATGCAGCCGCCGCCCTGATCGCCGGGCTGCCGGAGCTGACCGCGGTCACGACGGCGGGCGACGTCTTCACTGCTTTCACCGTCACCGGCGGCTCCGCGAAGGCGCCTTCCCAGCTCGAGGTGCAGGCCGCCGTCGACGACGCCGCGTCGCGGCTGGCAGCGGTTACCGCCGGACTGGAGCAAAACCGGTTCGCTCTGGCGGGAGCAGAATCGCGCCGGACAGAGGCGCAGGACCGGGCGGATGCTGCCCTCGAACGGCTCCACGATTCTGACGCCCGCCTTGCTGCGGTGGCCGAACGGCTGGGTCACCTGAATTCCGTGCTGCGCAGCGCGGTGGGGGAGAGCGACAGGCTGGCGGCGTCGCTGGCCCGGGCCGAAGCCAACGTCGTGACCGAACAGGAAGCCCTCACGGCGATTGCCGCGCGGCTCGCCGCCGCCCAAGAGGCGCCTGCCGAAGCTGAGCCGTCCACGGATGAGCGTGATGCGCTGGCCGCTGCCGCCGTTCTGGCGCGCTCCGCCGAGATGGACGCCCGGCTGTCGCTGCGCAGCGCCGAGGAGCAGCTGTCCGCCGTCCGCAACCGGGCCACCTCGCTGGAACGGGCTGCTGCATCCGAACGCCGGGCGCGGGAAGAAGCGGCCGAGCGGGCCCGCCGCCGCAGAATCCAGGCCCGGCGGGCCGCCGCCGTCGCAGAGGCTGTGGAGCACATCATCCGGTTCTGTGACGCGTCCGTTGACCTGGCTGGCCTGGAACGCGACATTGCCGAGCAAAACCGAGAACAGCGCGACCGGGAACTGGCGGACGTTCGCACTGCCAATGACTCCCTGGCCCGGGAGCTCGCCGAACTGACCGACTCGGTGCACCGCGACGAGCTGGCGCGTACCCAGCAGAAACTTAGGATCGAGGCGCTGGAGAACAGATCCGTCGAAGAGCTGGGGCTGACCGCCGACCAGCTCGTGGCGGACTACGGGCCGGACCGGCCGGTTCCGCTGCCCGCGGCCGGATCCACCGACAAATGGGCCGAACTCCGTGCGCCCGTTGATGACGACGGCAAACCGCTCGTGGAGGGGAAGCCCTTTGTCCGTGAAGAGCAGGAAAAACGGCTGCGCAAGGCAGAACGGGACCTGGCGTCGCTGGGCAAGGTCAACCCGCTGGCGCTGGAGGAATTCGCGGCGCTGGAAGAGCGGCACCAGTTCCTGAGCGCCCAACTGGAAGACCTCAGGTCCAGCCGCAAGGACCTGCTGGACATCATCAAGGAAGTTGATGACCGCGTGCAGAAAGTCTTCGCGGAGGCGTTTGCGGACACCTCGGCGCAGTTCGTCCACGTCTTCTCCCGGCTGTTTCCGGGGGGCGAGGGACGGCTGGTGCTCACCGATCCCGATGACATGCTGACAACCGGCATAGAGGTCGAGGCGCGGCCGGCGGGCAAGAAGATCAAGCGGCTCTCGCTGCTGTCGGGCGGCGAACGGTCCCTGACGGCGGTGGCCCTCCTCGTGGCCATCTTCAAGGCCCGGCCCTCACCCTTCTACGTCATGGACGAGGTGGAGGCGGCGCTGGACGACACCAACCTGGGACGCCTGATTACGATCTTTGAAGAGCTGCGCGAATCGAGCCAGCTCATCGTCATCACCCACCAGAAACGCACCATGGAGGTTGCGGACGCCCTCTACGGCGTCACCATGCGGGGAGACGGCGTTTCCACCGTGATCAGCCAGCGCCTCAGAGCCGACGTCTAGGAGCGTGCTGGAGCGCCCGCCGCCGCGGCGGTAATCTTTGCCCATGTCTTCCCACCCTCTTCGCCACGCCATGTCCCGCATGGGCGGGCGTGACCCGCACGAAAAGCACCGCACTGCCACCCCGCTGGAGCTGTTTTTCGACCTGACGTTTGTGATCGCTTTCGGCGTGGCGGGGAGCCAGTTCGCCCACCAGATCGCCGAGGCCCACCTCGGTGCAGGGCTGCTGGCCTTCTCATTCGCGATGTTCTCCGTGATCTGGGCCTGGATTAACTTCAGCTGGTTTGCCAGCGCCTACGACACCGACGACTGGATCTTCCGCGTAGTCACGATGGTCCAGCTCCTGGGCGTGCTGATCCTGGCCATGGGCATCGAGCCCATGTTCCATTCGATCTCAGAAGGACGCCACGTGGACAACGCCGTGATGGTGGGCGGCTATGTGATCATGCGGCTGGCCCTCGTGTTCCAGTGGCTGCGGGCGGCGAGGCAGGATCCCGACCGGCGGCTGGCGTGCCTGACGTACGCCCGGTTGCTCGTGCTGGCGCAGTTGGGCTGGATCGTGGTTCTGGTCGTGCAGGCCGATGTCCTGGCCACATTCCTCATGGCCGCGCCTTTGTTTCTCCTGGAAATGGCCGCGCCCTACCTCGCCGAACGACGGGCGAAGACCCCGTGGCACGCGCACCACATTGCCGAACGCTACGGATTGTTGGCGATCATCGCATTGGGCGAATGCCTGATCGGCGCCATCGAGACCCTGCGGGCCATCGTGGCCAACCATGGCTGGAGCACGGACGCAGCCCTGGTGGGCCTCGGCGGCACGGGGCTGGCCTTCGCCATGTGGTGGATCTACTTCATCCTCCCGACTGGTCGGGCGCTGCACCTCCAGCGGCACCGCTCCTTCGGCTTCGGCTACGGCCATATGCCGATATTCGCCGCCATCGCCGCCACCGGCGCCGGACTCCACGTCGTGGCGTACTACGTCGATCACGAGGCCCACATCAGCGCGGCCGCGGCGGTGGCCAGCATCGCTGTTCCCGTAGCCCTGTTCAAAGTGTCCCTGACCGCGCTCTTCAGCTACATGCTTGGGGTGGACCGGGCCATCTTGGCCGGCACTGGTGGTGTTGTGGTGCTTCTGGCCGGCAGTGTTGGGCTCGCCGCCGTCGGGGTGTCCGTTCCCGTCTGCCTCCTGGTGATCGTTCTTGCCCTCGCGATCTCGATCGTTATTGATGAGCGTCGGGGCGCCGAACGCAGCGAAGCCGCGCTCCACAGGCTCCAAACCAGGGCCGCCCAAGGCCCGGTGTAGCCCCGCCCTCCCAGCGCACGGGCACTTCGGGCACGCCCGCGGCGCCGGCGGCTGTTGTGAGAAGCTAGGGAGTGTGAACGAACTCCTTCCAATTCTTCTGCCCATTCTTGCTGCCCTGGCGGTCGTCGGCGCGCTGGTCCCGGTGCTGCTCAAGGCACGGAAGTCCGGGAAGCAGTACCCCGGAACCCGAGACGCCAACGATCCTGTGCTGCCGCCCGGAGGCGGAGGGACCCTCCTCGAGGACCGCCCCGTTGCGGCTCCGCCACGGAAAGCGCCCGAGGGCGCGGACCTCGAAGTCCCGGTAACCGAGGTTCCCGACGACGTCGCCGGCCTGGAAACCATTGCGGTCGAGACCCCGCTGCCCGTTGAAGGACGACTCACGCGCCTCCGGGAGCGCCTCGTCAAATCGAACAATGTCCTGGGCAAAGGCCTCCTCGCCCTGCTCTCCAGCGACAAGATCGACGAGGACGTCTGGGACGAAGTGGAGGAGACACTGCTCCTGGCCGACCTCGGCACCGAACCCACCATGCAGCTGGTGGATGCCCTCCGCGAGCGGGTGAAGGTCCTGGGCACGCGGTCGCCCGAGCAGGTGAAGGCACTCCTCCGCGAGGAGCTGATCAAGCTCGTCGACCCCACCATGGACCGGAGCCTCCGGATCGAACGCCACGACGGCAAGCCGGCCGTGATGATGGTGGTCGGCGTCAACGGCGTCGGAAAAACCACCACCGTCGGCAAGCTTGCCCGCGTCCTCGTCGCGGAAGACAAGGACGTCCTGCTGGGTGCCGCGGACACCTTCCGCGCGGCCGCCGCTGAGCAGCTGGCCACGTGGGGCCAGCGGGTGGGCGTTCCGACCGTGAAGTCCGACGTCGACGGCGCGGACCCGGCGTCGGTCGCCTACGAGGCGGTCAAGGCAGGCATCGACCAGGAAGTCGACGTCGTCATGGTTGACACCGCCGGGCGCCTGCAGAACAAAGTGGGCCTCATGGACGAGCTTGGCAAGGTCAAGCGCGTCATCGAGAAGCTCGCCGAGGTTGACGAAGTGCTCCTCGTGCTCGACGCCACGACGGGCCAGAACGGGCTCAACCAGGCCCGGGTGTTCTCTGAAGTCGTGAACATCACCGGCATCGTCCTCACCAAACTGGATGGGACAGCCAAGGGCGGCATCGTCGTCGCCATCCAGAAGACCCTCGGCGTCCCCGTCAAGCTCATCGGACTCGGCGAGGGCGCGGATGACCTGGCACCCTTCGAAACCGAGGGATTCGTCGACGCGCTGCTGAACTAGCCGCAGTCACCCAACTGACCCGCAGGTGTGATCGTTGTTCGTGCCCAGAACGGCCACAACTGCGGGTCAGTCGGCTTGCGGCGTATCCGAGGGGTGCCGCGCCGTCGTCTCGCGCGCCAGCATCCACGCGAGCGCCGCCAGCAAGAGCACCCCGCCCGTGGCCGCGAAGGCCCAGCCGTAGCCGAATGCGTCCGCTAGCAGCCCGGCAAACACCGGCCCGAGGATGGCTCCAATGTCGGCCGTCATCTGGTAGGCGGCAAGCACCCGGCCGCCGGACCGTTCGCGCCCGATCACATCGGCCACAGCTGCCTGCTGCGCAGGGCCAAGGAGCCCGGCGCCCACGCCGGCAAGCATGGAGGCGGCAAGGAACCAGCCCAGACCCTGCGTGAGTCCTATCCCGCCCGTTGCCGTGCCGGTGACCACCAGCCCGGCAATCATCAGCGGCTTGCGGCCAAGACTGTCAGCCAGCCTCCCCGAGAACGTGAGGGCAACGGCGTTTCCGGCGGCAAAGACCGCCAGCGCCCAGCCGGCCGCCTCCGGGCCGGCACCGAGGGCTGCGACGGCGAACAGGGGAACCGTCGCCATCCGCACGCCAAAGGTAGCCCAGCCGTTGGCGAAGCTCGAGAACAGCGACGCGCGGTAGGCGCTGTCGGCAAGGGCCTCGCCAAATGTCATGGCCGGCGCGGCTGAGCCGTCCTTGCCCCCGGTACCCGGCACGTGGCTCAGTTGCGTCTGCACGACCAGCGCCGCGAGAACCAGGGCACCGGCGTAGGCGAGGAACGGAACCCGCAGCCCGAACCCGGCCAGCAGGCCTCCCACGATCGGCCCGCAGACATTGCCGATTAGGAACGCGGAGGCATAGGCTCCCGAAACCCTGCCGCGGCTTTCCGGAGGGGCCAGCCTGATCACCAGAGCCATAGACGCGACCGTGAACATGACGGATCCGGCACCGCCCAGGCCCCGGAAGATCAGCAGTTGCCAGTAGTCCTGGGCGAAGGCGCAGGCAGCTGTGGAGGCGGCAACAATCAGGAGGCCCGCCACGTAGACCGGTCGCTCGCCCAGCCGCCCGATGAGCACTCCGCCCGCGGGGGCGAACAGCAGCCGCATGAACGCGAAGATGCTGACGATCACTGCGGCGGCGGTAGCGCCGACGTCGAAAGTGGTGGCGAACTGGGGGAGTACCGGCGCCACCAGCCCGAACCCGAGGGCAATAAGGAACGCCGCGACGAGCATCACCTTGATGTCACGGGGCAGCCGGGCATCTCCAGTGCGCCTGAAAGCTGGGAACCGCAGTCTTCCGGTGGCGGGACGGGGGCGTGGCGTCATGAAGCGGAGATCCTTGGACAGCGGGCGGAAAAGGAGGCATGGGAAGCGTGAAACATAACCGTAACAAGCCAGATATGCACCATTTACTTCCGGGAGGTTCTTGTAACAGACCGGCAATCTAAATCCTCCGCCAGCGAAACACACCGGAGCAAAACTTTATGGAGGACGCAAAAGGCGTTGGCCAAGGGGATATCTCTCCGCAGCATCGATCATAGGGAGGACGTGCACCATGGAACTTACCGCAGGTCACGTATGGCTCATGGTGGCGGCGGCACTCGTGCTGTTCATGACACCAGGTCTGGCATTTTTTTACGGCGGCATGACGCGCGCCAAGGCAGCACTGAACATGATGATGATGAGCTTCATCTCAATCGGCATTGTGAGCGTTGTATGGGTACTCTGGGGCTACTCCATGACGGGCGGTGACGGCTTCCTACAGATGGTCGGGAACCCGTTCGCCAACTTCGGCCTTGAAGGCATCACGGAACCGGACGGCCTCATTCTTGTCGGCTACGGAGCAACGTTCGCCATCATTACCGTGGCCCTGATCAGCGGAGCCATCGCGGACCGCGCCAAGTTTGGCGCCTGGACCGTGTTCGTACCCGTCTGGGTGACGCTGGTCTACTGCCCGCTGGCCTACATGGTCTGGGGTGGCGGCCTCTTCGGTGAGGAAGGCGCGATCGGCCAGGCGCTTGGCCCGGCCATCGACTTCGCCGGCGGCACCGTGGTCCACATCAACGCCGGCGTGGCGGCTCTGATCCTCGTCCTGATCATCGGCAACCGCAAGGGCTTCGGCAAGGACCCGAACCACCGCCCGCACAACATCCCCTTCGTGATGCTCGGGGCCGCCATCCTGTGGTTTGGCTGGTTCGGCTTCAACGGAGGCCTGGCCGCTACCGCTGAGCAGGGCGGCCTGATCTGGGTCAACACCCTGGCAGCACCTGCCGCCGCTATGATCGGCTGGCTCATCACGGAACGAATTCGTGACGGACACCCCACCTCCCTGGGCGCTGCATCCGGTGTTGTAGCCGGCCTTGTTGCAATTACCCCGGCCTGTGCAAACGTCAGCCCGGTTGGTGCCCTCGGGCTCGGCCTCGTGGCCGGTGCCGCATCTGCCCTGGCCGTCGGACTCAAGTTCCGCTGGGGCTTCGATGACTCCCTGGACGTTGTGGGCGTGCACCTCGTGTCCGGCATCATCGGCACCGTGGCTCTGGGCTTCATCGCCCTTCCGACGGACGGCGTCGGCGGCGGCCTCTTCTACGGCGGCGGCCTGACCCAGCTCTGGGCACAGCTCGCGGCAGCCGGCATCGCCATCGCATACTCGGCCATCCTGACGCTCCTGATCGCACTGGCCATCCACAAGACCATGGGCTTCCGTGTCTCCCAGGAACAGGAAGCTGTGGGCGTGGACCTCAGCCTGCACGCCGAGACCGCCTACGAGTTCGGTGTCGGCGGCCACGGGGGCAGCTTCCAGCCGCTGCATGAACTGATCAAGGGCAATGCCCCGACCAGCGGTACGGATGCCGTGCCCGCTGCAGGAACCGCAGAGCAGAAGTCCGACTCAGCATCAGGTAAGGAAAGCGTGGGGGCATGAAACTGATTACAGCAATCGTCCGACCGGAGAAGCTCGAATCCATCCGGGAAGGCCTGGAGGCCTATGGGGTCCAGGGCCTGACGGTCAGTGCAGCCAGCGGCTACGGCCGGCAGCGGGGGTACACCGAGGTCTACCGGGGTGCCGAGTACAACGTGGACCTGCTGCCCAAGATCCGCGTGGAGGTCCTGGCCACGGACGAACAGGCTGACGACATCCTCGACGTCATCATCTCCAGTTCCAACACCGGCCGCGCAGGCGACGGCAAGGTCTGGACCATGGATGTCTTCGAAGCAGTGCGGGTGCGGACAGGTGAACGCGGCGTAGCCGCCATCTGATAACGCAACCCGGCAGCCAGAGGCAACGCCAAAGGGCCGGTCACCATCGGGTGGCCGGCCCTTTCGTGTGCCCGGAACTGGCCGGGCCCGAGTCAGCCGGCCCGGGCGGGACCGGACCAGCCCCCGGGACCGGACGTGCCGGCGTCGTACGTGTCGAGCGGGACGTCATCCCCTGCCCAGGCTTGGAGCACCGGCTCTACGACGCGCCAGCACTCCTCTGCAGTGTCCCCGCGGACGGACAGCAGGGGATCGCCCGTCAGGACGCCCTCCAGCACTTCCCCGTAGGGGAGCAGCTCGGAGGCATTCAGTTCTGCGAGGAGCGTGGTGCGGTCCAGACTGAAGATGTTCCCGGGGCCGTTGACATCGACGTCGAGCTCCAGCGTGTCCGGCCCGAAACCGATCCTGAGCTTGTTCGGGGCGTCGACGCCGGTGAATCCTCCGGGGAGGTGGGGGACCGGCAGGAACGTGACCACCGCTTCCTTGCGTTTTTCCCCGAGGGCCTTGCCCGAGCGCAAAATGAACGGCACTCCCTTCCAGCGCCAATTGTCGATGTCGACCCGGACCTCGGCGAGCGTTTCCGTGTTCCTGCCCGGGTCCACGCCGTCTTCCTTGACGTAGTCCGGAACCTGCCTGCCGTTCAGGCTGCCGGCAGTGTAGCGGGCGCGCCGCGTGCTCGCCTGGTACGGGGCCTTGACGCTGCTGGCGCGGAGCACGGCCGCCACGGCGTCCCGGAGGTCGCGCTCGCGGATCGTGGCAGGCGGTTCGATGGCCATCAGCGCCATGATCTGCAGGAGGTGGCTTTGGATCATGTCCCGCAGCGCTCCGGCACCGTCGTAGTAACGGGCCCGGCCTTCGAGGGCCAGGTTCTCGTCGAAGATGATCTCCACTTTTTCTATGTGCCCGCGGTTCCAGACAGGCTCCAGGAAGTTGTTGGCGAAGCGGAGGCCCAGGATGTTCAGGACGGTGGCCTTGCCCAGGAAATGGTCCACGCGGTGGATGTGGTCTTCCGGAACGAGGGTCAGGAGGGTGCGGTTCAGTTCGCGCGCCGACTCTTCGCCCGAGCCGAAGGGCTTCTCCATGACCAGGCGGGTACCGGGCGGGACCTGGCCGGGCTGCAGGATTTCACAGGCTTTCTGGCTCACGTGCGGCGGCAGCGCGAAGTACACTGCCACGGGGCCTTCCAGACCGGCCAGCAGGGAAGCCAGCGGACCGTCGGCCGTGACATCGAGCTGGTGGTAAACGGTGGATTCTTCGAGCGCAGCGAGGGCTTTTTTCCCGGTGTCATCGGCCGTGCCGGAGGCGTCGGCGAAGGCAGTGTGGACGCGGTCCCGCCACTGCTCCTGCCGCCACGGATCGGAGCCTGCCCCTGCGAGCCGAAGGCCGTCCGCCCGGCCGGTGGCCACCAGGCGGGCCAGCCCCGGGAGCAGGAGCCGTCCTGTCAGGTCACCGGAAGCACCGAGGATGAGCAGGGTTTTTACAGTTGTTTGGCTCGTCACTGTGCCAGCATGCCATCTTGGAGGCCCGTCTTGGTACCCTAGATAGTCGAGTCCCGTCGTCGACGCAGCTGGCAACAGCAGCCGAGACGCTGGTGTGCCGCAGGGCAGCCATCCGTACATCCACTGAAAGAAGTGCACGGCGCGTGTTCAATTCACTCTCTGACCGGTTGACAGCAACCTTCAAGAATCTCCGTGGCAAGGGCCGCCTCACCGAGGCAGATGTCGACGCCACAGTCCGTGAGATCCGGCGTGCCCTGCTGGACGCCGACGTTGCCGTGCCCGTGGTCCGTGAATTCACCGGCCAGGTCCGTGAACGCGCGCTCGGCGCCGAGGTCTCCGGTGCACTGAACCCCAGCCAGCAGATCGTGAAGATCGTCAACGAGGAACTCGTTGAAATCCTCGGCGGCGAGACCCGGCGCATCCGGCTGGCCAAGACCGGGCCCACGATCATCATGCTCGCCGGCCTCCAGGGCGCGGGCAAGACCACCCTAGCGGGCAAGCTCGCCAAATGGCTGAAGGGGCAGGGCCACAGCCCCATCCTCGTGGCGTGCGACCTCCAACGCCCCAATGCCGTGACCCAGCTGCAGGTCGTCGGCAAGCGCGCCGGCGTTCCCGTCTTCGCCCCGCACCCCGGCGCCACGTCCGAGCTGGAGCACCCCGCCGGCGATCCGGTCGCCGTCGCCCGCGCCGGTGTCGAAGAGGCCCGCCAGAAGCTGCACGACGTCGTCATCGTCGACACCGCCGGACGTCTCGGCGTCGACGCCGACATGATGGAACAGGCGCGCCAGATCCGCCGGGCCATCGTCCCCAACGAAGTCCTCTTCGTGATCGACGCCATGATTGGCCAGGACGCCGTGAACACGGCAATGGCCTTCGATGAGGGCGTTAACTTCACCGGCGTCGTGCTGTCAAAGCTCGACGGCGATGCACGCGGCGGTGCCGCGCTGTCCGTTGCGTCGGTCACCGGAAAGCCCGTGATGTTCGCGTCCACCGGCGAGGGCGTGGACGACTTCGAAATGTTCCATCCGGACCGCATGGCGTCCCGCATCCTCGACATGGGCGACATCCTGACCCTGATCGAGCAGGCCGAGAAGTCCTGGGACAAGGACGAAGCTGCCCGGATGGCGAAGAAGTTCGCCGACCAGGAAGACTTCACCCTGGACGACTTCCTGGCGCAGATGCAGCAGATCCGCAACATGGGCTCCATGAAGAAAATGCTCATGATGATGCCCGGTGCCCAGAACATCCGCCAGCAGCTGGAGCAGTTCGACGAACGCGAAATCGACCGCGTCGAGGCGATCGTCCGTTCCATGACCCCGCACGAGCGGCTGGCACCCAAGATCATCAACGGTTCACGCCGCGCCCGCATCGCCAAGGGTTCCGGCGTGACCGTCTCCGAAGTCAACGGCCTGCTCGAGCGCTTTGGCCAGGCCCAGAAGATGATGAAGAAGATGGCCCAGGGCGGCGGAATGCCGGGAATGCCCGGAATGCCGGGCATGGGCGGCGGGCCCCGCAAGGGTGCCAAGAGCGCACCCAAGAAGAAGGCCCGCTCGGGTAACCCCGCCAAGGCAGCGCAGGAGCTCCGGGAGGCGGAGGCCCGGCGCGCCAACGCAGCCAAGGCCCTGCCCACGGGTGCGTCCTTCGGCCAGCAGGGCGGCGACTTCGATCCGTCCCAGCTGAACCTTCCCAAGGGCTTCGACAAGTTCCTCGGCAAGTAGCGGAACCATGTCTGCCTGCTCGGATGCCGGACCGCTGCCATAAGGTTGGGTCATGTTTAAGCAGCGGGTAGTGTTCGTCCACGGCGCGGGGAGTTTCGGCTCCGCCGCCTGGCCGCGCCAGCACGGCATGGCCCTGCAGTATGACGCCCTCTTCCTGCGGCGCCACGGGTTCGATGCCGAAGCCGATCCGCTGGAAACAGACTTCGCGGAAGACGCGCGGATCGTGCTGCGGTCGCTGGCAGATGATGGCCGGGGCGCCGCCGGTGGCCACATAGTGGCCCATGCCCAGGGCGCGATCGCGGCGATGATGGCCGCCGTGGAACGGCCGGACCTCGTGTTCTCGCTGACCCTCGTGGAGCCGGCCTGCCTGTCGCTGACTGCCGAATTGCCCGCCACGGCAGCCCACCGGGCGCTGATGGAGCCCCTTTTCGAGGTCCGGCACCAGCTCGGCGACGACGACTATGAGCGGGAGTATCTGCGGCGCGCCTTCGCCGCGGAAGGCCACGGTCCAAGCACCCCGGAGGCCCCGCGCGCCGCGAGGCGGTTGCGGCTGCAGGCACCTCCCTGGCATGCACCGCTGCAGATCGTCCCTGGCGTTCCCACGCTGGTCCTCACGGGCGGCTGGGAGCCCCTCTATGAGGAGATCGCCGGGTACCTGCGGGAAACCGGTGCCCTGCACCGCATCGCAGCAGGCGGACACCGGCCCCACGACTCCGCGGAAGGCGACCGTCTTATCCGGTCATTCATTGCCGAGGTCAGCCGGCGGCAGCAGCCGCGGGCGTCCTGACCAACGTTCCTTACCCGCACGGAGTGCGCCGCAGGTCCGGTCCGGCGGGCCCCCAATGCCTGCCGGACCGGACCCGATAGGGTGGGCCGCTACTGGCGGGCGGACTCGGGAAGCTTCAGCTCCGGCAGGTAAACCTTCCCGCCGGCGGCCAGGAACTCCTGGCTCTTCTCCCGCATCCCTTCGGCCATCTCGGCCAGCGCCGCCTGTGCTTCCGCGGAGCCGTATTCGTTGCGGATGTCCTGGCTGATGCGCATGGAGCAGAACTTGGGCCCGCACATGGAGCAGAAATGCGCGGTCTTGGCCGGTTCTGCCGGCAGCGTCTCGTCGTGGAAGGCCTCAGCGGTCACCGGGTCCAGGGACAGGGCGAACTGGTCCCGCCACCGGAATTCGAAGCGCGCCTTGGACAGGGCATCGTCCCTCTCATTCGCTCCCGGGTGGCCCTTGGCGAGGTCGGCGGCATGGGCGGCGATCTTGTACGTGATCACGCCCGTCTTGACGTCGTCCTTGTTCGGCAGGCCCAGGTGTTCCTTGGGCGTCACGTAGCAGAGCATGGCGGTGCCGTAGCGGGCGATTTCCGTGGCGCCGATGGCCGAGGTGATGTGGTCGTAGCCTGGTGCCACGTCCGTGACGAGCGGGCCCAGGGTGTAGAACGGAGCGCCCTTGCACAGCTCCTGCTGGCGCTCAACGTTCTCCCGCACGAGGTGGAACGGGATATGGCCGGGACCTTCGACCATGACCTGCACGTCGTATTCCCAGGCCCGCTGGGTCAGCTCGGCCAGCGTGTCGAGCTCGGCGAACTGGGCGGCGTCGTTGGCGTCCGCGGTGGCGCCGGGGCGCAGGCCGTCTCCGAGGGAGAAGGCGACGTCGTACTTCGCGAAGATCTCGCACAGCTCGTCAAAGTGCGTGTACAGGAAGTTCTCCTGGTGGTGCGCCAGGCACCAGCCCGCCATGATCGAGCCGCCGCGGGACACGATGCCGGTCACCCGGTTGGCCGTCAGGGGGACGTAGCGCAGCAGGACCCCGGCGTGGATGGTCATATAGTCCACACCCTGCTCGCACTGCTCGATCACGGTGTCACGGAAAATCTCCCAGGTGAGGGCGTTCGCCTCACCGTTGACCTTCTCCAGCGCCTGGTAGATGGGAACCGTGCCGATGGGGACGGGCGAGTTGCGGATCAGCCACTCGCGGGTGGTGTGGATGTCATCGCCGGTGGAGAGATCCATGACGGTGTCCGCACCCCACTGGGTGGCCCACTGCAGCTTGTCCACCTCTTCGGCAATGGAACTTGTCACGGCCGAGTTGCCGATGTTGGCGTTGATCTTCACCAGGAATGACTTGCCGATGATCATGGGCTCGGACTCGGGGTGGTTGATGTTGTTCGGGATGATGGCGCGCCCGGCCGCCAGTTCGCTGCGGACCAGCTCAACGTCGCAGTTCTCCCGGAGTGCCACGAACCGCATCTCGGGGGTGATGATGCCCTGCCGGGCATAGTGCATCTGCGTGACCGTCTTTCCGCCGACGGCGCGGCGCGGCACCGGCTGCGCGCCCTTCCACTCCGCGGACGCGGCGCCGCGGCGCACGGCCGACCGGCCGTCGTCGAGCAGGTTCCGTTCCCTGCCGCTGTAGGGCTCAGTGTCGCCGCGGGCTTCAATCCATTCCGCGCGGAACGGCGCGAGGCCCACCACGGGATCGCTGCCGGGTCCGGCTGTCCGGTACACCCGCAACGGCTCGTTCTGCTCCCCGCTGGGTGACGGCTCCAGGGCAATTTCCGTGACCGGAACGCGGAGGCCGTCGCCCTCGATGTACGCCAGCGAATGCGACTTCAGGGACTGGGTGATATCCGCACCGGATGCTGCTTCCTTTTGGCCAGCTTCTATTTGGGCAGGGATCAGCTCTGTTTTCTGGGTACTCATGTACTGCTCACTTCCTTCGCCGGCATTACCCGGACAGGTTCAACGGTCGCAGGCCGCGCTAGCCCGATCTCAGCCCCTGCAGGGGCACCCGTGTGGTCGTAGACGAAGCTACCACAGGGCGGCTGGCCGGTGCCCGTCCACGCCTGATATGACAGGCTGGATCCATGGCGCGCATCATCGAATTCTCCGGCACAGTGCTCACCGGCCCGGACCAGGACCGGACCGGTCTGTGGGCCGTGGACGGCAAACTGACCTTTCAGCGTCCGGGCCGCATTCCTGACGTGATCCTCGACGGCTGGGTGCTGCCCGGCTTCGTTGACGCGCATTGCCACATCGGGCTGGGGCCAACCGGCGCCGTGGACGACGACGTGGCCTACGCCCAGGCGATGACCGACCGCGATGCCGGCACCCTGCTTGTGCGGGACGCGGGAGTGGTCAGTGACACCCGCTGGCTGCAGCGGCGCCCTGAAGCGCCGAAGATCATCCGTGCCGGACGGCACATTGCCCGGAGCCGACGGTACCTGAGGAACTTCGCCGTCGAGGTTGAGCCGGAGGACCTGGTGGAGGCAGTCCGGAAGCAGGCGCGTTCCGGGGACGGCTGGATCAAGCTGGTGGGGGACTGGATCGACCGAGACGCCGGCGACCTTGCGCCCTCGTTCCCGGACGAGGCTGTCCGGGACGCGGTCAGCGCGGCGCATGATGAGGGCGCAAGGGTCACGGCACACTGCTTCGGCGAGGACGTCCTCGACCAGATGCTGGATGCGGGCATCGACTGCATTGAACACGCAACGGGGCTCCTGCCGCGGCACATCCCGCGGTTCGTGGAGCAGAACGTGCCGATCGTGCCGACACTGGTCAACATAGCGACGTTCCCGGACATCGCCGCCCGGGCCGAGTCCAAGTTTCCCCGCTACGCGGCCCATATGAGGGCGCTGTGGGAGCGCCGGAACGAGCGCGTCCGGGACGCGTACGAGGCCGGAGTGGAGATTTTTGCGGGCACTGATGCGGGCAGCGTGATCGGGCACGGCCGGATTGCGGACGAGATCCTGGCCCTCCACGGTGCGGGGCTCCCCGCCGCGGCCGCCTTGGATGCTGCCTGCTGGAGGGCCCGCCGGTGGCTGCGTGCGGACGGCCTGGACGAGGGCGCGAGCGCCGATGTTGTGGTGTGTGCGGAGGACCCGCGGGAAGTGCCGGAAACCATAGGGCAGCTCCGGGCAGTGGTGCTGCGGGGAAGTGTCGTCCGCTGGGAATAAATTGAAGCTTCAAGTAATTTAGATAGGTAGAGACCATCGAAATCCGGTGGCCAGGGAGTCGGGAGCATTCACATGACACCAGCAGCCAGCAGCCAGGATCTTCTTCCTGCCGATCTCACCATGGGCACCGTCATGCTCAAGGTCGGCGACATGAAGCTTATGACCGACTACTACCAGCGGGCGCTCGGCCTCAATGTCGTAGCCGAACAGGATGGCGGCCTCTACCTTGGGCGGCTCAGCACGCCCCTGGTCCATCTGGCTCCCGCCCCCGGACTGACCATTCCGGGACGCGGCGAAGCCGGCCTCTTCCACACCGCGCTCCTCTTCGATGACCAGGCAGCCCTGGCCGCCACCGTCGCCACCGCCGCCCAGTATGAGCCCCGGTCGTTCACAGGCAGCGCCGACCACCTCGTCAGTGAGGCCTTCTACTTCAGCGACCCTGAGGGGAACGGCATCGAGCTCTACTGGGACCGCCCCCGCGAGGCGTGGTCCTGGGACGGCAAGAATGTGGTCATGGACAGCCTCGCCCTGCCGCCGCAGAAGTACCTGCAGGACCACCTGACCGAGGACGCGCTGGAGGGCCAGCGCGGCACGGAAGCCGGCGTGGGGCACGTGCACCTGCAGGTGGGTGACGTCCAGTCTGCCCATGACTTCTACGTCGGGACCCTGGGATTCGAAAAGACCGCGGGCTGGCACGGGCAGGCCCTGTTCGTCTCGGCCGGTGGCTACCACCACCACATGGCCATGAACGTCTGGAACAGCCGCGGCGCCGGACCGCGCCGGGACACACTCGGGCTGGGCGAAGTCCTCATCGAAGTCCCGGCAGGGGACGACGTCGGCGCGCTCGCCGACCGCCTGAAGGCCGCCGGCGTTGCTGCCCACCACACGGGGGCGGAGCTGCGCTTCGAGGACCCGTGGCGCAACCGGATCCGCGTCGCCGTACGCTGAGCCTGTTCGCGATTCGGGGCGGGCCTGTGGGTTAGGCTGAACTCGAACATCCCCGCCGGCCTTCACCGCCGCCGGGTTCCCGCTATCGACGGAACGAGGACGAATTCCATGGGTTTCACCGAAATCTTTGTTGCCACGCACAGTGAAGCCCTCAAGCGCGCCGCTGACCTCGAGTCGGGCGCAGCCGCCGCGGCCGGCGTCCGCATCCCGGGGATCAGCGACTTTGAAATCGAACAGCTCGGAGACCTCGCCGGAGCGGCCGTCCATGCGGCAGGCGCCGATTACGAACTGGCCATGGTGGACGTGGCCAGCGACTCGCTGCTCGGTGTGCCGCCGGCCATGGTCCGGGCGCTGGCGGAGCTGGTCAGCTACGAATCGGAGGGCGAGGGCAACGTCCTCGACGATGTTGCCGAGCGGTGGGCCGCCGAGGACGACATGCCGTTTGGGGCCGCCGAGGCGCGGAAATACGTCCAGCAGCTGGCCGAACTTGCCGAAAGCGTCGACGAGAACAGCCGCACGGGCCTCTACGTCTGGTCCTCCTGACCTGCCGATTCAGGCCCCCGCCCCTGTCAAGTCGAAATCGGGCCGCTGATCTGGCACAATAAACAGGTACTCGATCTGCGTGGCCCCTCTCTCCGCGTCTGGATCCTGTCCTTTCGAACCCCAAGTATGGCCCGCCCCACGGGTGCAGAAACGCGGGTTCAGCCCGTTTCAGAAACAGGAGTGACCACTAAAGTGGCCGTAAAGATTCGCCTTAAGCGCTTCGGCAAGATGCGCGCACCGTACTACCGCATCGTCGTCATGGACGCACGCTCCAAGCGTGACGGACGTGCCATCGAAGAGATCGGCAAGTACCACCCCACCGAGGAGCCCTCATACATCGAGGTCGACTCGGACCGTGCCCAGTACTGGCTCGGCGTCGGCGCACAGCCGTCCGAGCAGGTTGCCGCGATCCTCAAGGTCACCGGCGACTGGCAGAAGTTCAAGGGCCTCCCGGGCCAGGAAGGCACCTTGAAGACCAAGGTTGCCAAGGAAGCCTTCGTTGCCCCGGAAAAGGGTTCCGTGATCATCCCGGAAGCCATCACCAAGAAGGCCAAGGCAGAAGCTCCCGCCGAGGCTGAAGCAGAGACCACCGAGGCTGAGTAAGTTGCTGGCAGAAGCGCTCGAACACCTTGTCCGCGGAATCGTTGACTCCCCTGAGGATGTCAAGGTCAGCACGAAGAGCAACCGCCGCGGGGATACCCTCGAGGTGCGCGTTCACCAGGAAGACCTGGGACGGGTAATCGGACGCCAGGGCCGCACCGCGCGCGCATTGCGCACTGTAGTGGCTGCGCTGGCAGATGGCGAGCAGGTCAGGGTCGACGTCGTCGATACCGACCGCCGCCGGTAACGCGCCTGCAACACTTGCCTTAAAGTCCGGCCCCTCCACCAGCAACGGTGGAGGGGCCGGACTGCTTTCACCGCCCGCCCGCCGGCCGGGCACGGCACAGCGCCGACTTTCAGAAACGCACTCCCTTTCAGAAACACTCCGGAACAGAGGATTACATGCAGCTTCAGGTGGCACGAATCGGCAAACCCCACGGAATCCGCGGCGAGGTCACAGTCCAGGTGCTCACCGACGCCCCCGAGGACCGGTTTGTCCCCGGAACCGAATTCGTGGTGGAACCGGCGTCGGCGGGCCCCCTGACCGTGCACAGTGCCCGCTGGAACAAGGACATCCTGCTCCTCGCCTTCGAGGAAATTGACACGCGCAACGAGGCCGAGACGCTCCGCGGCGCCAAGCTGTTCATCGAAACTGAGGGACTCGACGAGGACGAGGACGAGGGCTGGTACGAACACGAGCTCGTCGGCCTCGAAGCCCGTGTGGGTTCCCAGGTGGTGGGCAAGATCTCTGCCCTGAACACGATGCCCGTGCAGGATCTGCTCGTCGTGGAGACGCCGGACGGGAAGGAAATCCTGATCCCGTTCGTGGAGCAGATCGTCCCGGAGGTCAACGTCGAGGAGGGCTACGTCCTGGTGACTCCGCCGGCCGGGCTGTTCGAGATCAACACCGAAGACGGCGGCGAGCAGGGCACGGGCGACAGCGGCGAACCTGAGCCGGGGGCCAAAGCCTAGATGAGAATCGACGTCGTCAGTATTTTTCCCGAGTACCTGGCACCGCTGGATCTGTCGCTGATCGGCAAGGCGCGCCAGGACGGTCTGCTGGACCTGAACGTCCACGACCTCCGCAGCTTCACCACGGACCGCCACCGGACGGTGGACGATACCCCGTACGGCGGCGGCGCCGGCATGGTCATGAAGGCGGAGCCGTGGGCGCAGGCCTTGGCGTCGGTGGCGGACGCGCGTCCCGCGGACGCGGGTAAGCCGGTGCTGATCGTGCCGTCGCCGGCAGGGGAGCGGTTCAACCAGGCGCTGGCCTACGAGCTTGCCGAGGAGGACCATCTGGTCTTCGCCTGCGGCCGCTATGAAGGCATCGACGAGCGGGTCATCGAATGGGCGGCGGAGCACTTCACGGTGCGTCCGGTGAGCCTCGGCGACTATGTGCTCAACGGCGGCGAAGTTGCCGTCCTGGCCATGGTGGAGGCCATCGGCAGGCTGCTGCCGGGTGTGGTGGGCAACCCCGAGTCCCTGGTGGAGGAGTCGCACTCGGACGGCCTGCTCGAGTACCCCGTCTACACCAAGCCTTCCATCTGGCGGGAACGGGAAGTTCCGGCGGTCCTGCTCAGCGGCAACCACGGAAAAATCGCGCAGTGGCGCCGCCATGAGCAGTACCGGCGGACGGCTGAACGCCGCCCGGACCTGCTGGAGGCGTTCGACGCCGGGAATCTTCCCCGCGCGGACCGCACCGCTCTCGCGGACCTGGGGTACGACGTCGTCGACGGTCACCTGAAGCGGCGGCCGGACGCCTAAGCAGTTCCCGCGCCGCTGCTTCCCAGCGGCACGACGTGTTCCAAAATTATCCAATTCTTTCCATATGGGGCATAATTAACCCTTGTGTCTGCTGGGCCCGCACCTGCCACAGGGGGAGCGCAGCCAACAGCAGGACACCCCGGTACGGCCAATCAGTGGCGGTACCGGACAACAACACTTCGGCGGCAATTCCCGGGCGTTTGTCCAGGCTTGGTCGCCGTGACCCAAAGTGAATGACCTGTGGCGTTCACCAGGAGTGGATCAATGCATATCCTCGATTCCGTAGATGCAGCCTCGCTGCGCACCGATGTTCCTGAGTTCCGCGCGGGTGACACCCTCAAGGTTCACGTGAACATCATCGAAGGCAAGAACTCCCGCGTCCAGGTGTTCCAGGGCTTCGTCCTGGGCCGCCAGGGTGACGGTATTCGCGAGACCTTCACCGTCCGCAAGGTTTCCTTCGGTGTCGGCGTAGAGCGTACCTTCCCGGTGCACTCCCCGATCATCGAAAAGATCGAGCTCGTCACCAAGGGTGACGTGCGCCGCGCCAAGCTTTACTACATGCGTGCACTGCGCGGTAAGGCTGCGAAGATCAAGGAAAAGCGCGACTTCAGCACCGCCAAGTAAGTCTTTCGGACTTTCACGGCGGGTCCCCGACCCGTGTCCGGCCAGCGCCGGAGCCATCCGCAACAGCGCCACAGGATACGGATCATGGACCACACGAAACGCCAGCCAGGGAAACCGGGCTGGCGTTTCGTGTTTCTGGCCTTCGCCCTGGCCGTCCTTGTCAGCGGACTGGTCCGTTCACTGTGGCTGGATGTGTACTTCATTCCCTCGGCGTCCATGGAACCGCTGTTCAGTGCGGGCGACAGGATCCTGGTGTCCCGCACCGATTTTCAGTCCGAGCCGATCCGCCGCGGCGACGTCGTGGTGTTTGACGGCCGCGGTTCCTTCGCGCCGCTGCACTCCGGCGCGGGCCCGCTGCCGGAGGCGGTGGCCGCCGCCGGTAGCTGGCTGGGCCTCACGGGCAGCGACACCACCTACGTGAAACGCGTCATCGGGCTGCCTGGCGACAGCGTTGTCTGCTGTGACGTCCAGCACCGGCTCACAGTAAACGGCCAGCCGGTCGTGGAACCCTATATCCAGGCAGGAGACGCGCCCAGCGACCAGAAGTTCAGCGTGTCCGTGCCGGCTGGACGCCTCTGGCTGATGGGGGACCACCGCTCCGTATCGGCCGACTCCCGCAGCCTGCTGGGCGCGCCCGGCGGGGGCATGGTGCGCATGGACAAGGTAATCGGCCGGCCGGTACAGATCATCTGGCCGCTTGATAGATTTGCCTCAGTGGCACGGCCGCCACAGGTGGCCACTACAACGACTAAGGACGGACAGTAAATGCCGGAGAACGATCCCGGGACTTCCGAGCCGCAGCAGGCCGCTGCCAGGCAGGGAAGGCATGTTTTGGGTGAGCCCGTTCCGGCTGCGCCTGCCGGCCGTCGCGTGAAGGAGCCCGTCCCGCAGCGCAACCCGTTCCTGCTGTGGCTGAAGGAGATCGCCACGGTGGTGGTCATCGCCGTCGTTCTCTCCTTCCTCATCAAAACATTCCTGTTCCGCGCGTTCTACATCCCGTCGGAGTCGATGGTCAGCACGCTGGACATCAACGACCGCATCTTCGTCAACCTGCTGGTCCCGGAGCCGTTCGCCCTGGAGCGGGGCGACGTGGTGGTGTTCAGGGACACCAAGGGATGGCTGCCGCCGTCGCCGCAGAAAGTGGACGGCCCCTTCACCTGGGTCGAGGACGGCCTGACCTTCGTCGGGCTGCTTCCGGACAACTCAGAGCAGCATCTGGTGAAACGCGTCATCGGCCTGCCCGGCGACCGCGTGTCCTGCTGCAGCGCCGACGGTAAAGTGACCGTCAACGGGGTCCCGCTGAATGAAAAGTACGTCAACCCTGCCGAGGTGCCGCTGGTGCGCGACTTCGACGTCGTGGTGCCGGCAGGCAAGGTCTGGGTCATGGGGGACAACCGCAACCATTCCGCCGACTCCCGGGCCCACATGGATTCCAACGGCGGTTTCATTGACCTGGTCGACGTGGAGGGCAAAGCCGCCGTCATCGCCTGGCCGCTGAACCGCTGGGCGGCGCTGGACAACTATCCGGACGTCTTCAAGAGTGTCCCCTCGGAAGGCTAGAGATGTCCGTTGCACCCACCCTTGATTACGAGAAGCGCTTCCTTCCCCGGGGAGCGCGGTTCCTGGCCGGCGTCGATGAAGTGGGCCGCGGTGCCCTGGCCGGCCCCGTCAGTGTGGGCATTGCTGTCGTGGACCTGCGGAGGATGGAACTGCTGGCGGATGTCCGGGACAGCAAGCTGCTGAAGCCCGCTGACCGCGAACGGCTGGACCCTCTGGTCAGGGCCTGGAGCGTGGCCTCAGCAGTTGGCCACGCCACCGCCCGGGAAATCGACGAGCTGGGCATCATGGCGGCGCTGAGGGCGGCCGGCAACCGCGCCTGGTTGGAAATCCTCGGCGACGGAATCACGCCGGATGTGGTGCTGCTGGACGGCAGCCACAACTGGCTGTCGCCCGCCGCCCAACCGTCGCTGTTTGACGAGGTGGTGGTCGATCCGGGCTGCGAAGCGCCGGTGCACACGCTGGTCAAGGCGGACATGCAGTGCCTGAGCGTCGCCGCGGCGAGTGTTCTGGCCAAGGTGGAACGGGACCGCACCATGCAGGTGCTGCACGGTGAATACCCCGCCTTCGGCTGGGACGTCAACAAGGGGTATGGCACGGCGGCCCACCGGGAAGCCATCCGGGTCTCCGGCCCCAGCCCCTATCACCGCGTCAGCTGGAACCTGCTGTCCGAATAGGCTGCCGCTGGTCCCGCTGCGCCTGTTCCGTGTGCGCAGGGGCCCGCCGCATGGTGCAAGATGGAACCATGAGTGCCGAGGATCTTGAAAACTACGAAACCGACATGGAGCTTCAGCTCTACCGTGAATACCGCGATGTCGTCGGGCTGTTCAGCTACGTGGTTGAGACCGAGCGCCGCTTCTACCTCGCCAACCACGTGGACCTGCAGGCGCGCAGCGCCGACGGCGAGGTCTACTTCGACCTCACCCTCCAGGACGCCTGGGTCTGGGACGTGTACCGGTCCGCCCGGTTTGTGAAGAGCGTCCGCGTCATAACGTTCAAGGACGTCAACGTCGAGGAGCTCCCGCGCAACGAGGAGCTTGCCCTGCCCAAGGACTCCGACCTGGGCAACTGATCGACTCCTCCTCCACAGCGGTCCGTTCGGCCGGTTTTCCCACATAGGGCGATAGGCGTCTGTCGGCGCCGACACTGCCCCCGCAGTCTGGTTGCGGAGGTAGAAAATGAAAGCCAAAGACCTGCTGGGCCGGCGCGGGGAAGAGCTCGCGGCGGAATACTTGGAATCGCTGGGCATGCTCATCGTGGAGCGCAACTGGCGCTGCCCTGAAGGCGAGATCGACATTGTTGCGCTCGACGGCGACACCCTCGTCATCGCCGAGGTGAAAACGCGCCGGTCCCTCGCTTACGGGCACCCCTTCGAAGCGGTGGGCACGGACAAGCTTGCACGGTTGCACCGGCTGGGATCCGCCTGGTGCCGCGACCACGAGCTCCGGATGCCGCTGCGCCGCGTGGACGTGATTGCGGTGCTGGACGACGGCGTGTGCGAGCCCACCGTTGAGCACCTGCCGGGGGTGGGGTAAATGGCCTTGGGAAGAACCTACTCCGTGGCCCTGGTGGGGCTAAACGGCTACATCGTGGAGGTCGAGGCCGACATCGGCCAGACATTGCCCGCCTTCGTGATCCTGGGGCTGCCTGACGCTTCTCTCAATGAGGCGAAGGAACGGATCCGTTCCGCCGCGCAGAACTCCGGGATCCCGCTGAGCCGGCGGAAAATCACGGCCAACCTCATCCCTGCGTCCTTGCCCAAACGGGGCTCGGGCTTCGACCTTGCCATCTCCATGGCGGCACTGTGTGCGGCCGATGACATCAGGACAACGGGCCGTACGGTGTTTATCGCCGAGCTCGGCCTGGACGGGCGGCTGCGGCCCGTCCGCGGTGTCCTCCCTGCCGTGATGGCTGCCGTCCAGGCGGGCTATCCGGACGTCGTGGTGGCACAGGCGAACGCCGCCGAAGCCGCATTGGTGCCCGGCGCACGGGTCCAGGGCTACAGAACCCTCGCCCGGCTCGCTTTCGATTTCGGCGCGGACCCCCAGGACCTCGCCCTTGATTTCGAACCGCAGGATGAGGAAGCGGGCGAAGAAACGGACGCCATGCCCGGGGCGGCCCCGGACATGTGCGATGTCGCCGGCCAGGGAGAAGCACGCAAGGCCCTGGAAGTTGCCGCAGCAGGGGCCCACCATCTGCTCCTCACAGGACCGCCGGGTGCGGGAAAGACCATGTTGGCCGAACGGCTCCCAGGGCTGTTGCCCGATCTGGGTGACACCGCTGCCATGGAGGTGACAGCGATCCATTCGCTGTGTGCGCTGCCGTCGTCCGCGCTGCAGCTGGTGCGGCGCCCGCCCTTCGAGAACCCACACCATACGGCGACGTCCGCCGCCATCATCGGCGGCGGCACGGGACTGCCGCGGCCCGGCGCCGCATCGCGCGCCCACCGCGGAATTTTGTTCCTCGACGAAGCTCCCGAATACGAACGGGGAGTGCTCGATGCACTCCGGCAGCCGCTGGAGAGCGGAGAACTGGTGATTCACAGATCCGCGGGCACGGCAGCCTACCCTGCCCGTTTCCAACTGGTCCTTGCGGCGAACCCGTGTCCCTGCGGGAAGGCATCGGGCAAGGGCATCGAATGCATGTGCACCCCGATGATGCGCCGCCGGTATTTGGCGCGGATGTCCGGGCCGCTGCTTGACCGGGTCGACATCCAGCTGCAGGTCGAGCGGGTTTCACTGGCAGACTTCGGCCAGTCCGGCGGCGAGGAAGACACAGCGACAGTCGCCGGCCGGGTCGGGGCGGCCAGGCGCCGCCAGCTGCAGCGCCTTGGCCCTGCGGGCATGGAAACCAACTCGCAGGTTCCCGGAAGGATTCTGCGCGGGGAGTTCAGGCTCCCGCCGGCCACCACGCGCATCCTGGACCAGTCGCTCGCACGGGGCGTGCTCACAGCCCGCGGCTACGACCGCGTCCTGCGCCTGGCCTGGACCCTGGCAGACCTTGCCGGCCGGGAACGCCCGGACCTCAATGACATCGGACAGGCCCTGAGCCTCCGGCAGGCTGCTTCGGCCGCCGCGTGAAAGGGAGCGACATGCAGAACGAGAGACTCGCGCGGGCCGCCCTGTCCCGGCTCATGGAGCCTCAGGACTCGGCAGGACTGGCTCTGGTGCAGGTGGCGGGGGCTCTGGACGCGCTTGGCATTGCCACCGGGCAGTTGAGCTATGGCCCTGCGCTGGAACAGGAACTCACGGGCGTACTGGCGGAACACAGTTCGGCGGCCTCCTGGGCAGGACTGGGTGCAGCGCTTAGACGCTGGGCGCCAAGGGTCCCGGACCTCGCCCCCGAACGGGACTTGGCCACCATGCACCGCCTCGGCGGCCGGGTGATCATGCCGGGAGACGATCTGTGGCCCCGCCAGCTCGGCGATCTCGGCATCCAGGAACCGATCTGCCTGTGGTGGCGTGGAGTCGAGCAGGAGCTTCCCGCTGCGCCGAAGTCGATTGCCCTGGTCGGTTCCCGTGACAGCACGAGCTATGGGGCGGCAGTGACCGGCGACCTCGCATACTCCCTGGCGCAGCGGGGCTTCACGGTGGTTTCGGGAGGCGCCTACGGAATCGATGCGCATGCCCACCGGGCCGCCTTGGCCGGCAGCTCGGAATCGATGCCGACAATCGCCGTAATGGCAGGGGGAGTTGACCGTTTCTATCCCTCGGGGAATGAGGACCTGCTGCGGGCCGTCGCGAACCAGGGCGCAGTCCTCGCCGAGGTGCCGCCAGGATCTGCGCCCACACGCTACCGCTTTCTGCAGCGCAACAGGATCATCGCGGCTCTGGCGTCGGTCACGGTTGTTGTCGAGGCCAGATGGCGGTCCGGAGCGCTGAATACGGCGCACCATGCGGAGTCCCTGGGCAGGGCTGTGGGCGCAGTGCCTGGATCCGTCCACAGCGCCAACTCGGCCGGATGCCACCGGCTCCTGCGTGACGGCGGCGCGGTATGCGTGACGGATGCCGGCGAGGTTGCCGAGCTCGCCGCGCCCAGCGGCGACTTCATGCCTGATCCACGGGGCGGAAGTGCCGTCCACGACGGACTCACACTGGAGGACCTGATCCTGCTGGATGCCCTGCCGCTGCGGTCCACCAGTTCCTTGGAAAAACTCTGCACCGTGGCCGGACTTGGCCCCGAGTCCGTGCGGGCCGGGCTCGGACGGCTGGGGCTCCTGGGACTCGCAGAAATCCACAACGGCGGCTGGAAGCGGTCCAAGCATGCCGGCTGAGGGGTGTACGTGGCGGCAGGCCGGGGAAACGCCACACCGCGGCTCGCCGCGGGGATCCTTGACCGCACGCCGATTGCTGGGAAAGTGAGAGCGTGGAGAAAGTGGAACTGCCGCCGGCGCTGGCCGAGGCGGTCAGCAGCTTCGGCCGGTACCTGACCGGCGAGCGGGCCCGCTCGGAGCACACCGTACGCGCCTACCTCTCCGATGTCGGAAGCCTGCTGGAATATGCCGCAGGGGAGGGAATCCGCGAGCTCGAAGAGATTGAGCTCGGGACCCTTAGGCGCTGGCTGGGCGCACAGAGTGACGCCGGCATCTCCCGCTCCACCTTGGCCCGCCGGTCGGCCACTGCCCGGACCTTCACCGCCTGGGCGCTCCGGGAGGAGCTGATTGACACGGATCCGGCCCTGCGCCTGAAGGCGCCGAAGGTTGAAGGCTCGCTGCCCGGCGTACTGCAGCAACAGCAACTCACCCGGCTGCTCACCGAACTCAACGAGGCGGCGCAGGACGGGGCGCCGATGGCGCTGCGGGACAGGGCCATGGTCGAACTACTCTATGCCACCGGTCTGCGCGTCGGGGAACTGGCCGGTCTCGACATCGACGACCTCGACCCCGACCGCAGAACCCTCCGTGTCCTCGGCAAGGGCAACAAGGAACGGACCGTTCCCTACGGACTGCCGGCCGCGCTCGCCGTCGACGATTGGCTGCGCCGCGGCCGCCCCAAGCTCGCGTCGGCAGGCAGCGGGCCTGCACTGTTCCTGGGGGTGCGGGGCCGCCGCGTGGACCAGCGCCAGGTGCGGAGCGTCGTCAACGGCCTCTTCGAAGCGTTGGGGGACACCGCCGCCACCGGTCCCCATGCGCTGCGCCACTCGGCGGCCACGCACTTGCTTGACGGAGGGGCCGACCTTCGCGCGGTCCAGGAGATCCTGGGGCACAGCAGCCTTGCCACCACCCAGATCTACACCCACGTCTCGGTGGACCGCCTCCGCAAGAGCTACCAGCAGGCCCACCCGAGGGCGTAAGGCCCAGCCTTCCCCGGCGAGCCCTGACGGCGCGCCGAATCCCACTGGCGTAATTACGCTGCGTACGGCACAATAAGAGCCAAGTCCGGCAACTTTCAAGTTGTGCTTTAAGCCTTTGGTCATCTTGCAAGCCCGGCAACAGTTTCATAGATTGGCAGGAGTTCGAGGCACCACGCGGCGCCGGAGCACCAGATATCCATCCATGCAGGTCGTTGGGGAAGACGTACCTACAGCTATGGAGGATGGAATGTCTGTTGTAATGACCCGCGGTGTGCTCTTCATTCACTCGGCGCCTACCGCACTGTGCCCTCATGTCGAGTGGGCCATCGGATCTGTCGTGGACAAGCGGACAGATCTTGAATGGACCCCTCAGCCTGCCGCGCCCGGAATGTTCCGTTCGGAGCTCTCCTGGACCGGCGTGCAGGGGACAGGTGCGCAGCTGGCGTCTGCCCTCCGGGGCTGGGCACACTTGCGCTTCGAGGTGACAGAGGAACCCAGCCAGGGCGTGGACGGCGGCCGCTGGTCCCACACGCCCGAGCTGGGAATTTTCCATGCCGTGACAGATGTCCACGGGAACATCATGGTCTCCGAGGACCGCATCCGCTACGCCTATGAGTCCGGTGCCGGCGATCCGTCCGCCGTCTACCACGAGCTCTCCCTCGCGCTCGGCGAGGCCTGGGACGAGGAGCTGGAGCCTTTCCGGCACGCGGCCGAGGGAGCACCCGTCCGCTGGCTGCACCAAGTGGGCTGACACGCCGATCCCCATAGCAACGAAAGAAGCCCCCGCCAACCGGCGGGGGCTTCTTCGCTATGCATCAACAATCACACGCTGCGGATGGCGATGACGGCGTTGTGGCCGCCAAAGCCGAACGAGTTGCTCAGTGCCACGATGTCTCCGGCGGGCAGGTCGCGGGCGGAGGTGACGACGTCGAGCGGGATCTCCGGATCCTGGTTCTCAAGGTTGATCGTCAGGGGGGCCTTGCGCTCGTGCACGGCCAGCACGGTGAGGACAGCTTCCACGGCGCCGGAAGCGCCCAGCAGGTGGCCCATCTGCGACTTGGTGGCGGACACGGCCACGTTGTCGACCTGACCGCCCAGGGCGGCTTTCAGCGCGGTGTATTCCGGCTTATCGCCCACGGGCGTCGACGTTGCGTGCGCGTTGACGTGGACGACGTCCTCGGCCTGGATGCGGCCGTCAAACATGGCTGCCTTGAGCGCGCGGGTGGCGCCCAGGCCTTGCGGGTCCGGAGCCGTGATGTGGTAGGCGTCAGCCGTCACTGACGTGCCAGCCAGTTCGCCGTAGATTCGGGCACCGCGGGCAAGCGCGTGCTCCTCGGCCTCGAGGACGAGGGCGCCGGCACCTTCACCCATGACGAAGCCGTCGCGACCGAGGTCGTAGGGCCGGGAGGCGCCTTCGGGATCGTCGTTGCGGCGGGAGAGAGCCTGCATCGAGGCGAACGCGGCCAGCGGCATCGGGTGGATGGCGGCCTCGGCGCCGCCGCACATCACGACGTCGGCCTTGCCGGAGCGGATCAGGTCCAGGCCCAGGTGCATGGCTTCGGTGCCGGAGGCGCAGGCGGAAACGGGCGTGTGGGCGCCTGCCCGGGCGCCGAGGTCAAGGCTGACCGCGGCGGCCACACCGTTCGGCATGAGCATGGGGACCGTCATGGGCAGGACCCGGCGGGGGCCCTTCTCCTTCAGGGTGTCCCAGGCGTCCAGGAGGGTCCAGACGCCGCCGATGCCGGTGGCAAAGGCCACGGCCAGGCGGTCCGGATCGAATTCCGTGATGCCGGAGTCAGCCCAGGCCTCGCGGGACGCGATGACGCCGAACTGGGTCGAGGGGTCCATGCGCTTGGCTTCAACGCGGCTCAGGACGTCAAGGGCCGGCGTGGAGCACCGGGCGGCGAAGTGAACGGGAAGCTCGTACTTGGCGACCCAGTCGTCCTCCAGCGTGCGGGCGCCGGAAACCCCCTTCAGCGCGTTCTGCCACATTGTGGGTACGTCGCCGCCGATGGGCGTGGTGGCACCCAGACCGGTAATGACTACTTTGCGTGTCATGGGATCACTCTCTGTCGGTGCGCGAGCCTGTCCCGTGCTTCGTGGCCGGACGGCCTGCATCGGTGGCGTGCGAGGGGGAGTTCAAAAATCTGTGGTGGTGCATCGGCTGGCCGGCCACAGCAGTGGAATGCGGGCCGGCCAGCCGGGTTTCAGCCGCTATGCGGCTGGGGCCTGCTTAGGCCTGGGCGTTGGAGATGAAGTCGACGGCGTCGCCGACGGTCTTGAGGTTCTTGACCTCTTCGTCGGGGATGCGCACGCCGAACTTCTCCTCGGCGTTAACGACGATGGTCATCATGGAGATGGAGTCGATGTCCAGGTCCTCGGTGAAGGACTTGTCCATCTCGACAGCCTCGGGGGCCAGACCGGTCTCTTCGTTGACGATTTCAGCCAGTCCGGCCAGGATCTCTTCGTTGCTAGCCATTGGTGGCTCCTTTTCTTGTTATTGCCGGCATGGGCTGCCGGAAACGGGGCAAACCGCGGTTGCGGTTTGGTGGGGATTCCTACGGAAGGACTACAACCTGGGCGCCGAAAACCAAGCCCGCGCCGAAACCGATCTGCAGCGCGAGGCCGCCGCTCAGCGCGGGGTGTTCCTGCAGCAGCCGGTGCGTGGCAAGCGGGATGGACGCCGCCGATGTGTTGCCGGCCTCCGCGATGTCGCGCGCAACCGTGACAGTTTCGGGCAGCTTCAGCTTCTTGACCATTTCGTCGATAATGCGCATGTTGGCCTGGTGGGGAATGAACGCCACGAGGTCCTCGGCCTGGACGCCTGCGGCATCGAGGGCCTGCTGTGCCACCTTCGCCATTTCCCAGACGGCCCAGCGGAAGACGGTCTGGCCGTCCTGGCGCAGGGTGGGCCAGATGGCGGCGTCGGTGACGGACGCTTCTTCCGCGCTGAGGGGGCTGCCTTGCGGTGAACCCGCGTGGACGAGTGACCCGGAGTGCGCCGCGGAGTACTCGCGAACATCGAGCAGGGAGTGGGTCATGCCGATCGCATCCCACTTGCTGCCGTCGGAACCCCAGACGGACGGGCCGATGCCCGGCGTCTCCGACGGGCCGATGACCACGGCGCCGGCGCCATCACCCAGCAGGAACGAGATGGTGCGTTCGCTGTTGTCGATCACGTCGGACAGTTTCTCGGCCCCGACGACCAGCACGTACTCGGCGGTGCCGGAGCGGACCAGTGCATCGCCCTGGGCAATGCCGTAGCAGTAGCCTGCGCAGGCGGCCGAGATGTCGAATGCGGGTGCGGGCGTTGCGCCGAGCCGGTCGGCAAGGCTTGCGGCCGCCGACGGCGTGGCGTAGGGGTGCGTCACGGTAGACACAATGACGGCTCCGAGCTGGGAGGCCTCGATGCCTGCCTTTGAGAGGGCTTCGCGCGCGGCGCCTTCCGCCATGTCAATCACGCTGACGTCGGCGGGGGCCCGGTGGCGGGTGATGATGCCCGTGCGCTGCCGGATCCATTCGTCGGAGGAGTCAATCCACTGGCAGACGTCCTCGTTCGTCACCACCACGTCGGGGCGGTAGGCTCCGACGCCGAGGATCCGGGTGTGTTCGTTGATCGGTGCCTGCTTTAGCGTGGGAACACTCATGCCTGCCCCTCCAGTTCTGCGAACAATGCAAGGGCTGCGGACAGGTCTTCCGGCGTCTTCACTGCCACGGTCTTGACGCCGGGCATCCCGCGCTTGGCCAGGCCCGCCAGCGTGCCGGCGGGTGCCAATTCAATGACGCCGGTGACCCCGCGCTGCACGAGTGATTCCATGCAGAGGTCCCAGCGGACGGGACGGGACACCTGGGCGATCAGGCTGTCGACGGCGGCAGCGCCGTCCGTGACTTCCCGGCCGTCGAAGTTGGACAGCAGGGGAACAGCCGGCGCCTGGGGCTGCAGCTCCGGGCGCAGGGCTTCGAGGGCGCTCACGGCGGGTGCCATGTGTGAGGTGTGGAAAGCCCCGGCCACCTTGAGCGGAATCACCCGGGCCTTTGCCGGGGGGTTCTCCGCCAGGGCCTTGAGCTGTTCAAAGGTGCCGGCGGCGACGGTCTGGCCCGCACCGTTCACGTTGGCAGGCGTGGCACCGGCGGCCTCGATGGCGGCCAGCACCTCGGCGGGGTCGCCGCCAACTACGGCGCTCATGCCGGTGGGCGTGACGGCAGCGGCCGCGGCCATGCTGTTGGCACGTTCGCGGACGAAGGTCATCGCTTCTTTTTCCGTAAGCACCCCGGCCAGTGCAGAGGCCGTGATCTCGCCCACCGAGTGTCCGGCCAGGATGACCGGAAGGGTGCTGAGTTCGACGTCGAACAGTGACTTTGCCGCCACGAGTCCGGCAGCGACGATGAGGGGCTGCGCAACGGCGGTGTCCTTGATGCTCTCCTCATCCGAGGTTGTCCCATGCGCAGTGAGGTCAATGCCTGCGATTTCGCTGAGGGAGGCCAGATGGCCTGCTACGGAAGGCAGCTCCAGCCAAGGGGCCAAGAAACCGGGGGTCTGTGAGCCCTGTCCAGGGCAGACGATTGCAAGCACGTAACCAGCTTTCCAAATTACCGCGTGAACCAAGGGTGTTTGCGTACACCAAGCTCACTGGGTCAGTTTGTAGGAAGTCTACAACGGTTCAGCTCTGGTTCCGCCCAGGCTGGCGTTCTACGGCGGCCTTCGGCGGGGTGGAAAGCCGCCCCACTACCAGGGCGGCCTGCAGCACGAAGGCCTCCCGCGGGAGCAGCGGATCCCAGCCTGTGACGTCACAAACCCGCTTGAGCCGGTAACGGACGGTATTGGCGTGGACGAAAAGTTCCCGGGCGGTTGCCTCCAGCGAATGCCCCAGTTCCAGGTAGGTGCCCAGTGTTTCCACAAGCCCGTTGGACGCGGCCAGAAGGGGCCGGTAGATGTTTTTGACGAGTGACCGGCGCGCCGCATCGTCCCCGGAGATCACCCGCTCGGGAAGCAGGTCGTCGGCCGCTACCGGCCGCGGTGCGGACGGCCACGCCCGCGCGGCGGTGAGCCCTGCGAAGGCCGACTGGGCAGAGCCGCTGGCCTCCAGCAGGGAACTCGCCTCTGCGCCGTACACCACGGGCCCTGGCGCGAACATTTCACTCAGTTTGAGGTATGCCGTTTCGCGGTCATGGACGCCGCCGAGGATCAGGATGAGACGGTCGCCCTGGATCCCGACGAGGGCGTCCTCCGCGTACCGGCCGGCGGTGCGGCGCAGTTCGCTGACGTAGCTGGCGCTGGGTTCCGACGGCGAATTTCCCACCATCACCGTGAATCTCTCCTGGGCTTTCCAGCCGAGGGCGGCGATTCTGGACCGCAGGGCGTCGGTGTTTTCACCGCGCAGGATGGCGTCCACGATCAGGGCCTCCAGCCGGGTGTCCCACGAGCCCCGCGATTCGGCGGCCCTCGCATAGACGTCCGCGGCAGCAAAAGCCACCTCGCGTGAATACCTCAACACTGCTTCGCGCAGTGACGGCTGGTCCGCCTCCGGTGCGATCACGGGCACCTGCTCCTCAACCACTTCAACGACTATCCGGATCAGCTGGAGGGCCTTTTGGAGGCTGATGGAGCGCGTGAGTTCCGTGGGGGCCGTACCGAAAACATCGGTGAGGATCCACGAGGGGGAGCTGGGGCGCTCGTACCAGGTCACGAACGCGGCGATTCCGTTTTGGGCCACAAGCCCCAGCGCCGAGCGCTCATCAGAACTGAGGCGCGTATACCAGGGCAGGGACTTTTCCAGCTGGCGCATGGTGGTGGTGGACAACTGGCCAACACTCGCCCTGAGCTTCTTCAGGGTCTCTGACTTCTCCGGTGTGATGCTGCGCGACACCGGTTTACGCTTTTCGGGGGCGGGGGTTGGCTGGGGCATGCATCGAGCATACGGTGCCTAACCTGCAAGCTCCATTTTGTGCAAAGGCTACAACTGCGGTTGCGCTGCATCACAACGCCGCAAGAGCACCCAACGACGACGGCGGCCCCCACCTTTCGGTGAGGGCCGCCGCCGTGCGTGTGGCGGTCGAGTCAGGACTCGCCGCCCGCGTTGCCGGTGGTGCCGGCGTTGACGTTGTGCAGTCGGTACTTCTCGATTGCCTGCGCAGGTGCCTGGGCGTCAACCTCACCGCGGCGGGCCAGCATCTCCAGCGAACGGACCACGATGGAGTGGGTGTCGTTCTTGAAGAAGCGGCGTGCTGCGGCGCGGGTGTCGGAGAAGCCGAAGCCGTCGGCGCCGAGGGAGGCGAACTCGTTCGGGATGAACTGGCGGATCTGGTCCGGGACGGCCTTCATGTAGTCCGAGACGGCAACCACCGGGCCGGTGGCGCCGGCGAGCTGCTGCGTAACGAACGGCACCCGGGCGGTCTGGCCGGGGTTCAGGAACGCCTCTTCCTCGGCGGCCATGCCGTCGCGGCGCAGTTCGTTCCAGGAGGTCACGGACCAGACATCGGCGGAGACCCCCCAGTCTTCGGCCAGGATCCGCTGGGCTTCGATCGCCCAGGGAACCGAGACGCCGGAGGCAAGGATTTGCGTGCGCGGGCCGTCAATCTTGGCCGGTGCCAGCAGGTAGATGCCCTTGATGACGCCTTCAACGTCCAGCTCATCCGGCTCTGCGGGCTGGGTGATGGGTTCGTTGTAGACGGTGATGTAGTACATCAGGTTCCGGTCCGTTGAGTCCGGACCGTACATGCGCTCCAGACCGTCGCGGACGATGTGGCCCATCTCGTAGCCGTAGGCGGGGTCGTAGGTGACCACTGCCGGGTTGGTGGCGGCGAGGATGGGGGAGTGGCCGTCGGCGTGCTGGAGTCCTTCGCCGGTGAGGGTGGTCCGGCCTGCGGTGGCGCCGATGATGAAGCCGCGGGTCATTTGGTCCGCGGCGGCCCAGAAGGCGTCGCCGGTGCGCTGGAAGCCGAACATGGAGTAGAACACGTAGATCGGGACCAGGGGCACGCCGTGGGTGGCGTAGGCGGTGCCGGCGGCGGTGAAGGCTGCCACGGCGCCGGCTTCGTTGATGCCGGGGTGGATCAGCTGGCCCTGCGCGGATTCCTTGTAGGCCAGGACGAGGTCCCGGTCCACGGAGAGGTAGTTCTGGCCCTTGGGGTTGTAGATCTTCGCCGTGGGGAAGAACGCGTCCATGCCGAACGTGCGGGCCTCATCGGGGATGATCGGCGCGATGTGCTTGCCGAAGTTCTTGTCCCGCATCAGGTCCTTGAGCAGCCGGACAAAGGCCATGGTGGTCGCAGCCTGCTGCTTGCCCGAACCGCGCTTGGCGACCTCGTAGGTCTTCGGGTCCGGCAGGGTGATGTCGGAGTGCTTGGA
>NZ_JBIVOO010000019.1:0-67697 GCF_044754165.1 Arthrobacter sp. NPDC093139 | reverse complement strand
GTTCGCTCTCGACAAGCACCACACAACACCCGGAGGTCCTCTTATTGCTTCAAGTAAATCCCCGTGTCACCAACCTGCCGGGACAATACAGCTAGCGCTCCTCCGGCCGCCATAGACGCTGCGCGGGCGGAGCCAGTGAAGAGCTGAAGTCACGTATTGAGTGCGCCCCTTCGCAGCGCTGAGGTTTATTTTGGCGGGGCGCTCTGGGTTGGGTAGGAGGGTATTCCTCCACCGGAGCCGGCGGCCATGAAGACACCTATCTGGGTTTCCCCGTCGCTGAGATATACGGGGATTTCCCGCAGGGGGATTGGGTTGGGGTAGTTCTTGACCGCGTCCTCGGGACTGGTGGGCATGGGGCCTCCGTAGAGGTCACGGGCGTAGGCGTAGCCGGATGCGCCGTTTGTCGCCATCACGGCGATCAGGTCCGGGGTTCCTTTTTCTTGGCTTTCGACACCGTAGGTCTCGCCCTTGGCGTTGACGCCCAGCTCAGTCCGTTCCTGCTTCACATATTTTGCGGTGAGCTGCCAGCGGGCCTCGGGGTCGGTCTTGATCGTGACACTGTCCTGGCCGGGCGCGAGGCTGATGGTGTAGCCGCTCCAGCCCGTTTTGCCGTTTGCCACATCCTCTTCCGAGCAGCTGCTCGATGCACCATCGGGATACTCGAACCAGCCGGGGGTCAGACACCTAAGTTCCATCTGAATCCCCGTGGTTCCCTCTGGCGGAGTGCCCAGCTCAACGGTTGCTGTGCCGGTGTAGGTTGTGGTCACGGGCGAGGCCAACGGTGTCACCCTTTCGCCTCCAGGGATGACGAAAAGCCCTGCCGCTGCCGCTCCAATGCCAAGCAGTCCGGCGCCGGCTAGCGCAACGGAACCAAGCCATACCCTGGTACGCCTCCGTTTCGCAGCAGGTGATTCCTTAACGACCTGGGAGACGAGTTCTGCCCGCAAGGCATCACTGAACAGGTTGTCGACGTGGAGTTGATTCATGGCCGTTCCCCTTCCAAAACCGGGGTTGTAGCGATGGGCGGGTTAGTTGATGCGTCACCGTCGAGAGCGGCTCTTAGGCGCTGACGGGCCCGGTGGATCCGTGATTTCGCTGCGGCAGGGGTCAGATTCAGCACAGCGGCGGCGGCCACGATGGTGTGCTCCTCGAAAACGACCAGGGTGACCAGGTGCAGGTCCTCGGCCGTCAGGGTAGCCAGCGCTCGTGCCAGGTCCTGATCGAGAGTGTCCTGGTAAGAGCGGTAAGAATCTGCTGTTGGGTCGCTGAGGTCATCGGTTCGCGGAAGGGCGTTCAGGAGGCGTTGGTAGCGGAGTGCCGCACGGGCGCTGTTGCGGGCCACGTTCGTTGCCGTGACCAGCAACCATGGAAGGATCGATCCTTCCACGACCCGGACTTGCTTTCGCCGCCGCCAGAGCTCAAGGAAGGAGGCAGCCATGATGTCTTCAGCGTCGTGGTGGTTCCCGCACAGCCGGTACGCGTGGCGGAAGACCCTGTCACGATGCCTGTCATACAGGACCCCAAAGGCATCGCCTTGGCCCAGAAGGCTCTGGTGCCACAACGCCTCTTCACCGGTTCCTTTGTTCCCCATGCCCTTTAATGTCCGGCCAGACGCAAAAGGTTTCACTGATTCCCAACAACTTTCGCCATCTTCCGGCCTCCCACCAGCTACACCTCAGATTCTGCGAAACAGTCCCGTCGAAAGCGTGAACACCCCGCTGGCCGCCGGCTATGGTCTTACCGCGCGTCCCAGATCATCACGGTATTTCTCTCCTGCTTGACGTATCTAACGCTGAGCTGCCAGCGGCTTTGTGCCTCAGTCTTGATCGTCACGCTGTCCTGGCCTTGTTCGAGAGCCACCAGGAGGCCCGACCGGTTGCCACTGGGGCTGGAGGCGTCGGCTTCAGAGCAAATGCTCGTGGCTCCGTCGGGAAACACGAAGGATCCGGCAGTGATGCAGATAAGTTCCATCTCAAGGCCGGTCGTGCCTGATGGCTGGTCACCGAGCTGGACGGTTGCTGTACCGGTGTGGGTTTCGGCCACGGGGGAAGCGAGCGGGATAACCCGACCCTCGCCTGGGGCGGTGAACAGCACAGCCGCTGCCGCAACGGCGCCTCCCGCCAAGGCGCAGGCAGTGAGCCAGGGGCGATTCCAATGGCGGGTAATCAGTCCGTGTCCAGCCCCTGTCATGGCGCTGAGTCCACGACTGAGGTCCGTATGGACGTCCATTCGGTTGCCGTGCCTGCAGGAAAAACGTCCGTCGCTTTGAGCGCTATCTTCCGTTCACCGATCATCAGGCCGGTATCCGGATCGATGATGATGTCCTGGCGGCCGCCGCCGAAGGGCCCCTCGATGCCGATAGCGACCCCTGTCCTTCCGTCCAGGGTTGCCTGCTGCTCTGTGAGGGTTACGCCGGGAATGAGTGCTGCTGCTTCATAAAGCGCCGCGCGGAGGTCCGCGGGGACGATTCCCGTCCTGAGGGTGTCTGCAATGGTGACCACGGCTTCTATCTCTGCCGATGGGCCGGCACCCACGGTCCGGTCGTAGATGAGCTTGAGAAGCTCCTTGGGGTCCCGGGGAATGGTTGGTATTTCATCCAAGCTCATGCCGTTGATCACGTTCTGCGGCCCGCCGTAGAAAGCACCACCGTCCGCCCGGACGATCTCTGCCTTGAATCCTGGCGAGCCGCTGACCTTCTTCTCGATCTCTTTCCATGCTGCTTCTGCACTTGCGCTGAAGAACTGGGTAGGCACTCGGGCTCCCCTGTTCCAAACCCATTCCTGGCTCCGGTCCGCTGGCACGTAGACCTCACCGGTAGTCTTATCCAGCCAAGCGGCCGATGTTCCACCCTGTTGCGCCACGCCTCCGCTGCTGACGGCAGTGGTTGCGACCTTCAAGTACTGCCCGGGGCCAACCACGGGGTCACTGGTCTTGATGCTCGCCGAGGCTGCACTGTGCAGAGCCTGGGCGGCCTCGGCACTGGCACCGGAATAGCCAGGCAGAATGACGTCGGCTGTGACGATGCCGCCCACAAGCAGCACGGCAGCGGCTGCCGCCAAGACCACCCTGCGCCGGACAGGGACAGGCTGACGTCGGAGAGCCAGGCTGGAAACTCGAGCGTCACGTTTCTTCAATGCTCTGGAACCGGTACCTAAGGAGCCCTCAGTACCAGCGAAGGCGAGGGACCTCGCGCGGCTCCGTGCCAGGTCAGCTTCCGTCACTTCAGAAGCGGGGTCGATTGCGGCCAGCTCCCGACCAAGAGCATCACAAACGTTGTTTGCGGGGTTCATTTCTTTACGCCCTCTTTCTCGGCTTGGATCACGGTGCTAAGTGCCTTGCGGGCCCTATGGAGACGCATGCGGATGGCCGTGGCACTGGTGTTCAGGAGTTCTGCTATTTCTGTTGATGAAAGACCGTCCCAGTAGCTCAAGAGGAGTACTTCCCTGTCGCCAGGGGAAAGTAGGCCCAATGCTTCCTGAAGCGGTGATTCGACTGACTCCGCCGCTGCTTCCCGCTCCCTGCGCAGTATCCCGAAGAGGTTCCCTCTAGGTTTCCCCGAACGGTGCCTTTCCGCTTGAGGGGATCGGCAGGTTCGGCAGACCCACTTTGTGGAACTCGAACCAGCCGGGTGCCGTGGTTCTGCCCCAACAGAGGTTTATCGGGCCTGGGCCAGTGCAGCCTGGACTAGTGCAACTATTGCTCCGCCGGTCCAAAAAACGCCCATCAGCATAGAGGAGAATCCCATGGCCTTGGCCGTTGGCACATCGAAGAAGGTGAAGCGCTCCGGGGAGATGCCCCGGCTCTCTTTGTACGCATTGGACCAGAAGGTCGCTGCGCCATTGATATCGCGAAAGACGCAACGGCCAAAGAGAAAAGCGAAAACGCCTGCTACTCCCACACCGACGAACGCTATCCAAAAGGTGCGGGTCGCGATACCGAGCGCCAAACACGCCAGAAGCGAGACCCACATCAGCCATTCATAGCGTCTCGCCGGCTGAGGTCCCTCCATCAGCAGGCGCTTGATCAAGCGGAGTGTTCTCACGGTTCCTCCCCTCTTGTAGCCTGGCTGGGCTGTTCGAAAAGCGTAGCGGGCATTCAGCGAGATACGCCCGCTGTTAGGAAATCAATCCGGGCGACGATAGGTAGAGTTGCTGTCCGCTAAAGGTTCCGCGTATGGACGTAAGAAGCGTCGGGTCGGTCACCGGCTTGCTGGACGATATGCGGACGGGCCTCTTTCGGACGTTTTTTAGCGCCCCGGGTTCGGCTCCAGATGTCTGAACTAGGATTCAACTCATGCTCGAGCGAGACACTCGTGCTGCCTGAATGGGAAACCCTTATGGAAGCTAGTGAGCCTCAGGTGCTCGTCAAGGAGAGTCGGATTTTTCCCTCATGTAGATGTATGTCAGACCCACGATAAAGGGAAGACACCACAGCAGCGCGATGAGGGCATCCATCATGTGAAAACCAGTGATCAAGAGCGCGATAAGGAATCCCACCACGAGGCTTATGAAGCCGCCGGTAAGGGCTCTTCTAACCCTGCGACGGTTTACTGTCATCCCAAATCTCCCCGTTTGCGTTCGTGAGTGCTCTTCGTAGTGCTCCCTCGAAAGTAGTGGCTGATCGAGCTTGAAGCCATAGAGCTAGGCATTCAGGAATCATGAGAAAGCGTTGTGCATAGCGTTCCCAAACGCAATGGCGCAACCCGGTCCGCGGGCCTCTAGCACCAGAACTGTGACAATGATCCATCAGTTGGGAGGCACTGGGATAGCTGGGTATCCCGTTTCTATTGGCGACAAGCCGGGACAAGGGTATGTCTGGCCAGGACCCAGTGTCGGCGGAACTCCTAAGCATTCCACTGCCGGTTTTCCAACGATCCCAGAGTTCCCGGCCGCATAGCTGATAACGAATTCACCTACGACTGTTTTGCCGGTCACATCGTAAACGGGGATGGCGAAGTCTTTGCCGAGCCGCGCTTCCTGCCATGCGAGGGCTTCTTCGGGGCTTTTGAAGGTCTTGATCGCTGCGGTTCCGTTGGCGTCCTCGAGCTGGGTCCGGTAGACGTAGCCTCTTGTCCCGTTGGTCGCAATGACGGCGACCATGTTGGGACTTCCGTTCTCGTTTTGTGCGCCGTAGGTGTCCCCGTCGGCGTTAACCGCCCAGTCGGTGATCTCGGTGTTGACGTACTGGGCGCTGAGTTTCCAGCTGGCCTTGGGGCTGGTCGTGATTGTGATGCTTTCCTCCCCTGGCGTGAGAGGAATCGTGTAGCCGGTCCAGTCCTGAGGTGCGCCCACGTCGTCTTGATCGCAGGTTGTGCTGGCGCCGCGCCCGTATTCAAAGGTGCCAGGGCTTAGGCAGGTGAGTTGGATTTCGATGCCCGTGGTGTCTTCAGGGGCAGGACCGAGCCGCAGTGTTGCCGTTCCGGTGTGCGTCTCTGTCACCGGAGATGCCAGGGGCGTCACCCGAGGGGATCCCGGCGTGACGAATAAACCGGCCGCAGTCGCGCCCACACCGCCCAAAAGCCCGAGACCAGCGAAGACAGCAGTGCCAGCCCAAAGCCGGGTGTGCTTCCGTCTGCGGGATGGCGCTGCCTTCTGAACCCGTGAGACAAGTTCTGCCTCCAGTGCTTTGCTGAACCGGTCATCGACCCGAAGCTCGTTCATGACCGTTCTCCTTCCAAAACCGTGGTCGTTGGGGTGGGGACAGGATGTGTGCTGGTGAGGGCGGATTTCATGCGCTGGCGTCCCGGTGCAGCCGGGTCTTGGCCGACCCGGGCGTCAGGTTAAGAACGGCTGCTGCGGCGGAGATGTTGTAGTCCTCGAAAACCACCAGGCTCACCAGATGCAGATCCTCGGCGTTCAAAGCCCCTAGTGCCCGGGCGAGATCCTTATCCAGCGCCCCCTGATAGCCGAGGAGGAGGTCCTCGCCGGTGGGGTCGGAAGTTTCCTCTCTTCGTGGGAGGGAGTCCAGGAGGCGGCGGTAGCGTAGCGCCGCCCGAGCGCTGTTCCGTGCGGTGTTCGTCGTCGTGACCAGCAACCAGGGAAGGATGGATCCTTCCACGATTCGCACCTTTGTCCGGCGTCTCCACAGTTCAAGAAAAGCCGTGGCCATGATGTCCTCGGCATCCTGCCGGTCCCCAGAAAGCCGGTAGGCATGGCGGAAGATCCTGTCTCGGTGCCGGGTATACAAAACTCTGAAGGCCTCGCCGTCGCCCTTGATGCTGCGAAACCACAGCTCCCCGTCCTCGGATTCAACGTTCCCCATGCCCTGTATTGTCCGCGACCACCCAAAAGGTTACATATGTGGGAAAAAGTTTTTGGGAAACGCTGAAGTTGTCCCGTAGAGGGTTCGCTGATTGAAAGAAGGAAGCGTGCGGGTATGTCCGCCCGTTTTACGGACCGGATTGAGCTGCCGGCGGCCTTGCAATCGCTACAGGGAGAGCCGCTCCCATCCGACGTCCTTGTCGGTTCGGGGCTGACCCAGCCGATGCTAGGAATCACTCTCCCGTTTAGGTCTACGCTTACTTATCAGCTGCTCCCGGTATTCATCAGTATCTCGTGCTGTTTCATTGCCCTTTATATAAGACCAAGCCGAAATAGCCGACAAAAGAACGGAGCAAACGACGACTGCGATAGCTTCAGCGGGACCAAACAAATACCTAACCACTATGCCGGCCGCTATCACGACTGCCACCCCTGTCCAGATAATTCTTCGAGACATCGGTGGTCCTTCTTCCGGCGGGGAGTAAATACAACTCTGCTCCGAGGTCCTCACAAGTACAACCTTTAGCCGAGTCGTTCACGCAACAAAGCCCACAGAGGGTTCCTTCGGCGATCCTTTACCGGGCGCGCCGAAAACTCATCCTCGCTTCAGGCTACGAAAATGCAGAACGGATGGCCGGCCGGATCGGCGTAGACGTACAACGGCTCGTTCAAGTCATCCGTACGATCAAGACGAAGCTCAGCCCCTAATGCCAGCGCCCTATGATGTTGATGCTGGAGTGTTTCCCGGTCAGGAACGGTCAGATCGAGGTGCATCTGCATCGGCACATCAGGCAAGGGCCATGTAGTCCGCTTCAGGTGATCAACCTGCTGGAAAGCGAGTTTGCGGTTGCCTTGCGCATCGGTGAGAACCAGCCAATCAAGATCGTCGCGTATGCCCTCAACTGGCTCGTCTCCTGGCCGGTACTGGAGTCCGAGAAGCTGGCGGTAGAACTCCGCCAGTCCTCCCGCATCAGTAGTGTCTAGGACCGTCTGGAGTATCTGAGGGAAAGCGGTCATGGGCCGAGTCTAACCATTAGGGTTCGACGAGCGTTCCCCCTTACGGGCACTGTTGCGACACGGGGCAACCAAAAAAAGCGCCGCCGCATAGCGATCAAATCCACAAGTTCAGAATGTGATTTTCACTGCTCGACGGGCGGTCTCCAACATGCGAATGTCGAGGGCCGCGTTCTTGGTTCCGGAGCACCGAACGCGCCTCTTCGGGTCCACGGTTCACGACAGACGCCCGGAACTTTTCACGGAAATACCGGTTCGGTTACAAAGTGTTCGGACGCACAGAAATGCTTTCTACATTCAATGGAAAAAGGGTAGCCTCCGTGGAAACACATCCAGTGTTTCCACGAGCAATATTGGGGAAGGCTCAGCATCCACGTGAAAAAGACCATTCGTACCCGAGCAGGGCTGGCGGCCATCGCTGCCGCCCTGTGCGCCTCCAGCTTCAGCGCACCTGCCCAGGCAGCAGACTTGCCGCATACCAGCTGGAACTTCTCCATTGACTCAACAGCCAATGTGGTTGCCTACGATCAGCGCGGCACCCTCTGGTCCTATGCCTGGATGACTCCGGGCGTGACGCCGCAACGGCGCGCTATTGGGCCGGCTGGAGCCCCGATCCCGACGGCCTTTTTCGTGACCAACTGGAACTCTGACGCGGAAGGTGTTCCGGACCTGGTTGTGCAGAACCAGGACGGCACCCTGACATATCGTGAAGGAACCGCCACCGGCGGATTCAAGGACCGCATCATCGGCGTTGGCTGGCGGAACTATGAGATCACCGTGGGCACGTGGAAGAAAACGGATAAGTACCCGTCCATCATCGCTAGGAATAACGCCACCGGTGAGCTATTCCACTACGGCAACCCGTCCGGCAAGGGCCTGTCAGCACGGGTGAAGATCGGCACCGGCTGGAACGGGATATCCTTCAACCTGCTGGACTGGGACAAGGACGGCAACACCGACGTCGTTGCCAAGAACTCCTCCGGCTACCTGAAGCTGTACCGCACCAACGGCGCTGGCTCATTTACTGCAGAGAAGCGCGCAACCATCGGCAACGGATGGAACACCATGAGCTCCATTCGCGCTGTCTCCGGGCTCCACGGCAGCGGCACAGTCGGCCTGAGAGCACGCGACTCGGCCGGCGTCCTTCACTACTACCAAGCGAACAAGAGCGCCTGGGCTACCCGGGAGACATACACCGGCGGGTGGAATACCTACACTATCGCCGGGAACTGACACCTGCACCAGGTCTGCACGATTACAGCTGACCGGGTGCCTGTCCTCTCTGCAATACTGAATCGGTGGCCGGATCAGAGTCTGCTCCGGCCACCACCATGATCCGCCCCTGCAAATTGACACTCATCCGAGGCCAATAGTGTCTGCCGAGAACAGCCTTTCGCACCGCATAAAGGGTCGATGTCGCGAACCTGTCTAAGGAGCGCACACCTGCGATTTACCGCTGACAGAACAACGCCAAGTACCGCCGCGATTCACAGGATCTGGAACTACGCAGCCGGCGGGGCAGGTGGTTTGGAGGGGCTAGCCAGGAAGGCACCAAGTCGCCTACCGACATCCTCCGTCATCCAGAATGAAACCCGTTGCTGACCGTCCGCGGCCTCAATGTTCAATTCCACCGCGAAGCCGAGCTCGTCCCCTATAGTCGGGCTGACACCGAGGCCAATCAGCCGGTTGCGGTCCGGGAGATCCGCTCCCGTGAGAAGACTGATTCCTGTGGACTCTCGGACACCGTTTCAGGTGGCAAGCCCGTGCCACCATGGACCATCCAATGAGCACCGCCCTCCAAGACCGCCTTGTGTCCGGCACAGACAGGCACTTCCAGGTTGGAGCCGGGCATGAGCTTGAAGACACTGGTTGGGGTCTCGGGGCAGCGCAGCACAGAGCATGTGGTCATGCTGGCGATGCTACCGAAGGGAGGGGCTATCTGAGGTCAGTATCTCCTCCATGGAGGAGGCAATTCGGCAAAGTGGACACCCAGGTTGCCGCGGGTTGCCCCGTGCAGGGTTCCCGTATGGAGGCAAGAATCCTCGGGTCGGCCACCCCCTTATGCGATGGGCTGCTGGGTGGTTTGTCCTAACGGGACGTTTGCCTCGAGTCAGACTGGATTGGAGGCCCTCCAGCACGGTGCTGCAGCAGTCGCGGGAGGTGTCCCTCTGGGGCCGCTCTTCTAAGCATGATGACCTTGGAATCCTCAACATGGCCAACACTAGCCGTGAGATCCTCGGACCGGGCCTGACTCGAGCATCGCCGGTATCAGCGGCAGCTACGCATCCGTTTTCATCGTCGCGACCGCTATCGCCGCCCTCTTCACCCTCCGGATCGCCCCCATCCGATTCGTCCGCTGAAACACCGCGCAACGACGTCGTCCTCGTCCAGGCGCTAACGCTGCTGGACCGGGGGTGACGTTCTCCGCGCAAAGCGTTCTCGAGGTCAAATGCAGCGCGGAGACGCTCTAGTTCTTTGCCGTGGTCAGACCGACCATTTCGGCGCTCTTATCCCACAGGCCGGCCGCCAGTCCGGCGTCACTAGCCTGAGGGTTGGTCTTTGCGGCCTTCTTCTTCTCGTAGTACTCCCCGGAGACCCATTCGCGCCCAGGGGCCCCTTCAGCGAGCCAGACAAGAGACTCGGCGCCCTTCCCCGGGCTGATGAGGCCCATGAGGCGACCTAGTGGGGTCTGGTATACGAAGCGCATCCCGCTGGTCGTATTGGACGCGAAGTTCGTCCTGACATTGCCCGGGTGGAACGCGGCAGCTGAAACACCTGCACGGGCGTAGCGGTTGTTCAGCTCCTTCGCGAAAAGGATGTTGGCCAGTTTCGCGTCGCCGTAGGCCTTGTTCGGCGAGAACTTCTTCTCGTTGTTGAGGTCGTTCAGGTCGATGTTCCCGAACACACGGGCACCCACACTTGATGTGTTCACGATCGACGCCCGGCTGGCGACCAAGGTATCCATGAGGAGATTGGTGAGTAGGAAGGGGGCGAGGTGGTTGATCTGGAGTGTCTTCTCGAAGCCGTCTTCAGTCCGAGAGGGATCACCGAAGATGCCTCCGGCATTGTTCGCCAGGACATCGATTCGGGGGTACGCGTCGGTCAGTGCTATCGCGAGAGCGCGCACGTCCGAGCTTGGCGAAGTCCGCCAGGAAGTGATCTGTCTTGAGCTCGCGCGCGAGAGCGGCAGTCTTTTCGGGTGAGCGGCCGACGAGCACGACCGTGTGGCCATGAGCGGCGAGCTCTCGGGCCGCTGCAGCACCGATTCCATCGCTGGCACCGGTCAGCACGACGACTTTGTTCCGCATGATGTGTCTCCTTCTAGGAATGAGGCGAAATGTCTTGGTCAGAGCAAAGGGGGGAATCCGGGGCTACTACAGCAGCGCGGCGGTCTCCGGTGTGTGGCGAACGGTTCGCAGAGCGCCTGCCCATAGCTCGCCCGCCCGGAGCGAACGGGGCCCAGGCGTTGAGAGCGATGTCTGTTCAGCCATGACGACGCGAACGGCCTTCTGCTGAGGTGACGAACCAAACCTTGCTCATGATGCTCCTTCAGAACCAGACGCCCCTCTGACGCGATAAAGCAACTATATGCCCTCCTTGACACTCGGTGTCAATACCGCGTCTTGGGATACGATGGGTGGATGAGCGATACGAACCCGGTTCCTATCAGAGAGCGCACACGCCGTCTCGCACAGACCGAACTGACGGCTGTGGCGCAGGACCTGTTCGCCGCGCAGGGCTACGACAACACCACCGTCGACCAGATCGCCGCGGCCGCGGGAATGTCCAAACGCACCTTCTTCCGTTACTTCCCTTCCAAAGACGACCTCGTCATCGGCAAGTACGATCTCTTCGCAGACCGCATGGCAGAAGCTCTCGATGCCCGCCCCAAGAACGAGCCAGTCTGGGAATCTCTGCGCCGCATGTTCGACATCACCCTCGACTACGTTCAGGACGAGCATCAGCGCGCCCGGAGCGAGGCGATGGATGAGATCGTCAGGAGCACACCCCAGCTCTATGCCCGCTACCTGGAGAAGATGCAACGCGTGCAGGAGCTCCTCATCGGGCGCATCGCCGTGCGCCTCAATGACGACGAACACGACCCATCGGACCCCAGACCGGCCGCCATTGTGGGCGCGGCCTTCGCCTGCATGCAGGCGGCCCGCCATGCGTGGTTCGCCTCTGACCGCAGCGAAGCGTTCGGGAGCTACCTCGACGACGCGATGGCGACTCTCAAGATCGACCGCGCCAGCCGAATAACGGCCATCGCCACGTAGACCGACGAACGGGGAGTCGACTGATCCGCTGCCGCTGCCGTGAGGACCGCCACCGTCCATTCGCGGCTGGACTCTGCTCCAGCCGGTACGTGTCAGGTGAGTTTGCGGATCTCCGCACACCAAAAACCGTGCCGTAGAGGGTTCCGCGTATGGACGAAAGAAGCGAAGGGTCAGCCACCGGCTTGCGGGGCTTTATGCGGGCTGCCCTCTTTCGGGACGATCGACCGTTCCGAACCGGAACTTTGGGAGGGCCGCGGTCAACGCTATGACTCCATCAGCTACTGCCACTTGGTCGTCGGCGGGCCCCCGTTTGAAGTTGATTTGGGTTAGCAGTCGACCGGGATGCTTTTCAAAACTATGCTCGAGCCAAGAAAACCAGAGGATCCCAGAAGGAGCGGGCTCGTTAAAATACTTGTCCTAGCCAGTGCCGTATTCTTCAACTCACGCTAGAGCACTCAGGAACAGGAATCAGCATATTCGGGGAAAAGAAACGCGTGCGTTGAGGGTTGCTCTTTTACAACAACCGAAGCCGTCAAACTGAACGGTGAAAACCACCATTCTGAAATGACAGTCACACGAGTCCCCCCAAAACGGCTCTGCTTGTCCGGCGTCTTCGGCCTGTCTCCAAAGGCTGCACCTTTCTGAGGCGCCTCCGGCACTTACTCGCCGAGGTTTGCCCTGTTCAGGCACGAACTGACTGTGTAACACTTCAGCATGAACGATCCAAGAAGCCGGATTCTGCCACTTCTTCGCCAGGGCGAACGGCTCCTATGGGTTGGTCAACCCGACCCCAGAGTTCGCTTTACAGGAGCTGATGCGTTTCTCGTCCCTTTCAGCATCCTCTGGGGTGGATTTGCGGTCGTATGGGAAATTATGGCCATCACTAGATCCGAGTCGCCGTTGTTCGTTATTTGGGGAATTCCATTCGTACTGTTGGGCCTCTACCTTATTTTCGGCCGTTTCATTGTCAAAAAACGGCGAAAGGTCACCACAGCCTATGGGCTCACAGACAGTCGGGCGATCGTTTGCGCAGGGAACAGGTCAGTTGCTGATACCCCCGTCAGGGCTATCCCTACCAAGGTGGACAGGTCTAAGGATGGCCAACATGTGAGTGTGACTTTCGGGTATCCGGGCGCCATGGGCATGTTCGGCATGTATCAGAACACGGGGTTGGACTTCTTCAGCCTGGGCATGGGACAGAATGTAGCTTTTTTTGACGTCCCAGACGCCCACGGCCTGCTGAGCGCTTTAAACCAGGCCCAGGGCGGACGAGGTGCAGCCGATTCATCCAGCTAGAGCATGCGGCGGGGCTGCCGTCCCGGCAGAGGTTTCCCCAAACGCAACCGCGCAACCCGACCCGCACGCCCCGGGAAGCTAGAGGCGCGGACCTGCATGTCCGGCAGCGAGTAGCCATCTGCCACCTTCATGGACCCAGACCTGAGTCATGGGCATACGGTAGCGGCTCCTGCCGGCCATCGTTGATACGTCGTCTGTAACGATGCAGGTAAGAACGGCGGTGGCACCAAACATCGTGATACTGGGCTGTTCGAGAGTTTGACCATGCCAGGTGCTCTGGCCCTCTAGGTTGGATCGAAGGTAGGCATCGCGGTCGAACTGGTCTCCCTTGTGTGAGATCCAGCAGAACTTCGGATGTAGTAAGCGACCCAAAGATTCACCGTCACGCCGCTTTAGGGCGTCGGCTCGTTCTAAGGCAGCATCTAGCACGTCCTGAGTGAGCATTTACCGAGTGTGTCAGTGATTGGCCGCTCTGGGAACTTCCAGCGGCCTACTGCCCCTCGACTCGCCATCACGGCGTTCCATCGTCCCGCTTGGGGTTCCGGCTGCTACTACGACCAAGAGGGAGTTGATACTGGTGACGCCAACCCCATCCCGGTCGGGAATCGAGTACTACAGTGGATGCATGGCTGCCAGCCGCAATCCGCTCGACGACCTGCGCGAAACAATCGGCCATCTGACCGATCAGCTCAAGCTGCACGGTTCGGAGCGCGTCGACGACCTGGTCGGCGATCTCATCGGTGCGAGGCCCGGGCCGACCCGACCGCTGTCCGAGGTGCAGGCCGAGCTCGACGCGCTGGTCGGACTGGAGACCGTGAAGGAACAGGTGCGGGCGCTCGTCGCACTGCTCCAGGTTCAGGCCCGCCGTAAGGCGCACGGCCTGCCGGAGGTGGCCACATCACAGCATCTGGTGTTCCTCGGGAACCCGGGCACGGGCAAGACCACCGTGGCGCGGCTCCTGGCCGAGATGTACCGCGCGGTCGGACTGCTGCAGAAAGGCCACCTGGTCGAGGTCGACCGTTCGGGCCTGGTGGGGCAGTACGTCGGCCAGACCGCCATCAAGACGGACAGGGTGATCCGGCGTGCGCTGGACGGCGTCCTGTTCATCGACGAGGCGTACGCGCTGGCCCCGGAGGACGGCCGGATGGACTTCGGCCCCGAGGCGATCGAGGTCCTGCTCAAGCGGATGGAGGACCACCGCCACCGCCTGGTCGTGATCGTGGCCGGGTACCCGCGGCTGATGGAGTCCTTCTTGCTCTCGAACCCCGGACTGCGCTCCCGGTTCGCCCGCGAGATCACGTTCCCCGACTACTCCGTGGACGCACTCCAGACGATCTTCCACCAGATGCTGGCCCAGCACGAGTACACGCTGGAGCCGGGTGCGGACCAGATGCTGCGCCGCATCCTCACCGGGCTCCACGCCGGCGAGGACTCCGGCAACGCACGGTTCGCCCGCACGCTGTTCGAGCAGGCGCTCAACCGCCAGGCGCTGCGGCTGTCGCTCGACGAGGAACAAAGTCTCGACGCGCTCGATCGTGAGGCCGTCATGACGCTGACCGCGGACGACATCGTCAAGGCCGCGCTGGCCTTGGGCGAGGAGCCGGAGCCGGAACCAGCGCCGGAACCGGAGCGGTCACGCTGGTGGCGCTGGCTGGTCTGACCGGATCTGTGGCGGCTGTCAGGCGATTGCCGTCCGCCCCTGAATAGAGGTTTGCCAGGAGGGCAAGATCAGCTGCTACGGACTCCTTCGCCGTTACCTTACTTGCGTTCTTGATGTGATGCTTTCCTGCCGGGTCGGGTCTTGCCCAGATCGGAAGGTTGCATACGTGCCGAGGGGCCGCACCTCTGCCGCGGCACTCCGGACGTTACGGACTGCAGCTCCCTGTCGGCTCCCAGCATTCTGGTAGGCATTCACCAGCCTGCTTCGCTACAAAGGTCGCAGAGAAGCGCACGCCAGCACGAACCGGCTTTCGGTCCAGGCTTGCATGGGGAACGTCGTCGGGAAATGAGGAGCTGCCGTGGGATTCTGGAAACCCGTCCTGGATATGGGGGTGACCGGCCCGCGCTTCCTGCTTGCGTGGACCATCGTGAGCTCGGTCCTGCTTGCCTACCTCCTGCTCAAACGACGGCGGGCGCGCTGGTTCGCAGCGGCCGCAACCGCTTTGGCGGCCGGAACCTCAGCAGGGCTCGGCGTGCTGTGGTACTGCGTGTTCGTCGACAACACCTTTGGCGGACCGCTGGTGCCCGAGGTCTGGTTCTGGGCCCCCGCGGCGTTCGCCGGGACAGCCCTGGCCATCGCAAACCTCCGCGGCGGACGCTGGTGGCGGAGCCTGCTCGCGGGCCTGTCGATACCGGTATTCCTGGCAACGGCCGTCTTCCAGGTCAATGCGGCCTACGGGCTGAACCCGAGCCTTGGTTCCTTACTGGACATCAACACAGCGAATACGGTCCGGATCCCGCTCCGCTCCACCTGGCAGAAAGCTTCGGCAGAACCGCTCTACCGGACCTGGACGGCTCCGGCCGACATGCCCCAAACAGGGCTCAGGGGCAAGACGCCCGTGCCGATCCCGGCCACGCACTCCGGGTTCCAGGCGCGCTGGTCCGGCCTCTACCTGCCGCCGGCGGCCCTGGTGAAACATCCGCCGCTCCTGCCTTTCGTGATCATGATGATGGGCCAGCCAGGAAGTCCCACCCCCATTGGCATCGGCACCGTGGCTGACGCCATGGCCCGGAAGAACCATGGCCTCGCTCCGATAGTCCTGGTTGTGGACCAGCTCGGCGACCCCACCCAGGATCCGCTGTGCCTGGACGGGCCGAAGGGCAAAGTGGAAAGCTACGTCACCCAGGACGTCCTGCCCTGGGCCCGGAAAAACCTGCCGATCATGCAGGACCGCAGGCATTGGACCTTCCTTGGCTACTCAAACGGCGGGACGTGCGCCAGCTACTTCGCCGCCAAATATCCCCAGGACTTCGGAAACTTCATTTCCATCTCCGGGGAAGAATTCCAAGGGGCGGATAAGGCCGCGCTGACCCTGGCTGGGTTCTTCAACGGAGACGCGAAAGCCTACAACGCCGTCAAGCCCGGGAACATCATGCTGGCACATGGGCATTACATGGACACGGACGCGGTGTACACGGCGGGCAGCCGCGACCCCGGGTACACCGCGGCCGCCAAACGCTCCGCGGCAACGGCGGCGCAGGTAGGCATCCGGACCAGCCTCTACAGCGTTCCCGGGGCCGGCCATGTAGGCGAGGCATTCTATGGCGGGGCGGCCGAAGCCTTCCGTCTCCTGTATCCGCGCTGGGGCTTGTCTCCTTCATGAGCGGAAAACTGCGAAACACCAAGGAACGCCTGACCGGGTTCTTCAGGCGCATCCCCTTTGCGTTCCTCATGGCGGCCGTTTTCCTCGCAGCGGCCGTCTTCAGCGGAACACTTTCCGGAACACTGGCCGGCCACCCTGTGTCCAGCAACTCTGCATCCGGCGCGGATGCCGGCCGGCTGTGGGGCCAGGGCGTGGATGCCACCTTCCTGGGAGGCCGGTGGTGGACACTGTTCACGGCGCTCGTGGTGCCGCAGGATGCCACGGCAACCCTGCTGGCGGTGGCCGGGGCAATCCTCCTCCTCGGCCTGGCGGAACGGGTCCTCGGAACGCGGAAGGCGGGTCTCGCCTTCCTGGCCACCGGGCTTGTTGGCGGCTTCCTGGGCATCCTGCTGCAATGGCTGGGGACGCTCGCCTGGGAATGGTGGTCCACGGCCGCTTCCTCGGCCGCCACGGTGGATCCGCTCACCGGCGTCCTGGGGGCCATTTCAACGGCCACCGGCAGCATGGGCCTGCTTTGGCGGCGCAGGCTCAGGGTGGTCCTGCTGACGTTCGTGCTGATCTTCGTCCTCTATTCGGGCGACCCCGAGGATTTCTACCGGCTCCTGGCGGTGTTGGCAGGGTTCCCCCTCGGCGCACTGCTGCGGGCCAGGAAGCGTCCGCTCAAAGCACCCCTGAGTTCGCACCGGGAGACGCGCACTCTGGTGGCCGCCGTCGTACTGGTCACGGCAGTGGGTCCGCTGGTGGCCTTCCTGGGCAGCACCGATCTGACGCCCTTCGCGTTCGGCTCCTACTTGTTCATGGATGATCCCGTGGACTCGGGAACGCTTGCCGCGGCCTGCCGGGGCGGGCTCCCGATGTCCAGGCTGTGCATCCACCAACTGGCCCGGATCGGTTCGCAGGGGCCCGGAACAATGCTGCTCGCGTTCGTGCCCGTGGTGCTGCTGGGCGTGGCGGCGTGGGGGCTGTACCGGGGCAGGCGCTTTGGCTGGTGGCTGGCCGTGGGCGTCAATACGGTGATCCTGTTGGCGACGCCCGGATCCTTCGGGGTGATGCGGCTCAGCGTGCAGGCGGGATCCGCTGTACACCGCCCGTTCAACAGCCAGGAACTGCTCATCTGGATGATCACGGCCGCCCTGGTTCCTGCCGGCTCCGTGATCATGCTCCTGCTCCAGCGCAGGCACTTCGGGATCCGCGTCCCCCAGCCCGACCTCCGCCGCTTCGTCCTGGTGGTGGTGTCCGCCTTCCTGGTCCTGGCGGCTGCCTGCACCGTCACCGCACTTCGGGCCCTGAAGTCCATCGCCCCGCGGGTTGCTGCCGCCCGGGTGTTCCTCGAGGCGCCGCGCCGCTTCGTTCCGCCGCATTTCCTGGGCGGCACCGGGCACCTGCTCCTGCCGCGGCACACGGCGGTGAGCTGGGCTTATCAGTGGGCCGGACCAGCGTTCTGGACGGTTTTCCTCCTCGCCGCCCTTTGGTTGCTTTCGCGCTCACCCCGCGTCGCGTCAGTGCACGACGTCGGGAAGTTCCGTACGCTGCTTCGCCGCCACGGCGGCGGCTCGCTGGGGCATATGACCACCTGGGAGGGCAATACGCCGTGGTTCACGTATGACGGCTCCGGGGCCCTGGCGTACCGGGTGGTCAACGGGCAGGCGATTGTACTCGGCGATCCCATCTGCGCCCGCCACCGGGCGGGCCGGACCATCCGGGAATTCCTGGTTTTCTGCGACAAACACAACTGGTCTCCGGTCTTCTACTCTTTCCATTCCGCTTTGCTGCCTATCTTCAATGAACTCGGCTGGCGCTACCTGCCGGTGGGGGAGGAAACGGTCATCCACACAGCGGGATTCACCATGAAGGGAAGACAGTGGCAGAACGTCCGGACCGCCCTGAACAAGGCTGCCCGGGAGGGCCGCACCGCGGTATGGACCTCCTGGGCCGAACTGCCGTTCGCCGCAACCGCTGAGATCACGGCGATCTCCGAATCCTGGGCCGCCGAAAACAAGCTGCCGGAAATGGGGTTCACGCTTGGCGGCCTGGACGAACTCAAAGATCCGGACGTCCGCCTGATGCTCGCAGTCGCCCATGACGGAAGCATCGAAGCCGTGACGTCCTGGATGCCAGTCCACGAGGACGGGGCAGTGGTCGCCTGGACCCTGGACTTCATGCGCCGCGCTCCTGGCTCGGACAATGGGGTGATGGAGTTCCTCATCGCCTCGACGGCGCTGCATCTGCAGCAGGAGGGCGTGCGGTTCCTGAGCCTGTCCGGCGCGCCGCTGGCTACTAAGCCGGGATCCGGTGCCGGCAGTACAGAAGGGCGCGCTACTGGAATCGCGGCCTTCCTCGCCTGGCTTTCGAGGACCCTCGAGCCCGCCTACGGCTTTGGTTCCCTGTTCCGTTTCAAGGCCAAGTTCCACCCGGAGTACAGCACCCTGTTCATGGCCCTCCCGGATATCGCGGCCCTGCCGACCGTCGGGGTCGCGTTGGCGCGCGCCTACCTCCCGGATGTTTCAACCCGGCAAAGCATGACCCTCGCCCGGAACCTCGGCCGCCTCAAAAAGGCCGGGCGCGCCCTGCCTGCCTGTCGGCCATAGAACGACCACCTTTAGCAACGAGTCACTATGTCGATGGGCCGGGTCGCTATGTACGGATGCGGGGTGAGCTGGCTGGCGTAGCTCCGATTGCCAGCTTCATTAGGGGAGAGGGCGCGGCGAAAGCGCCCCGCTCGGCTGAAAGAAGTAGCCGAGATTGGGGCCAGGCTGGGTTGCGTTTCACGGGGGTTGCGTGCGGTTACGGCAATCCGTTCCATCTTCGGCCCGTCGCGGGGTTTATCCGGTGATCAGGGCCAGGCATGAATTGTGATCGCCGTCCTGCTGGCGTTCCGCCGCATCCGCAGAGACAGGGTGCACGCTTCTCGTCGGCTGGAAACGGGGGGCGCGCAGCACGGCTCACGCTCCGAACGGCCGGAGCTGCAGGAGTACGTAGGTAACGTGCACGCAGCTCCTGCACGGGAAGAAGCATCGCATCAGTCCCTTCGCCCACCCAAGAATGCCGCCCTACCAGGGCGATGAGTCCCGTAACCGCTCCCAGCGCCGCGTCTACCTGGTCAGCGCCGATCAGCACCCGCTCATCGACTCCTTGCTCCGCTAACAGCTGCCGGCGGATTGGGACCTTCTCGGCAAACTCCCCGATCCGTCCGTTCAGCGCAACCGCAGAGGCATGGGGGAAGTACCCGGCCGCTTTCCCGCGAACGTCGCCGCCGGTATATCGAGGGTACATGTGGGCGAGGGCTGCATAGACCCTGAACCCGTCCTGCATCCAACGGTGGAACGGACGGGCGCGGTCTGCCGATGGAGTGGCGTAGAGGTTGATCCCTCGTCGGGCCAAGTCCAGCTCGGCGGGGCGACGGGTGCCCGGCTCCGCCCATTGTGAGGGCGAATCGATACAGACGACATCAGGCGCGAGCGTCTTCACGATCCGTGTGAGTTCGTCGAGATCGCGAAGGTGCTGGACGGCGTGGCGGATCCGGCGGGAGGCGTCCAAGGCAACAAGGTCGAGCCCCTTGCCGTCGAGGAGCCCAACGTCGATGCCGACGGCCACCGTCATCATTCTCAGGATTCTCATCGCCGGCGACACCCAGGTCAAGGTCAACCCAACTGTAATTCTGGAGCCCCCTGGACGCGACCAAGGCGTAATGGGCGGCTTCGTGGAGATCGACGCCACGCTAAGTGGGGATCTGGTGAGCTGCGAGTCCCGGCTGGAGTTGGCGCTCAGCGCCTCGTCTCGTACCTGGTCAGAACCACCCCGCCGGGAAAGGTCCGCGTCTCCACCAAGTTCAGGTTCACCCAGCTATCCAGCGCGGTGAAGAACGGAGTGCCGCCGCCCACCAGGACCGGATGGGTCACGATCGTGTACTCATCGACCAGCCCGGCCCGCATGGCCGCCCCGGCGAGCGTTGCACCACCAACCCTCATCGGCTCGCCGTCCTCGGCTTTGAGGCGGGTGATCTCCGCGACCGCGTCGCCGGTGACCAGGCGGGTGTTCCAGTCGACCTTCTTAATCGTCGAGGAGAACACCACCTTGGGCGTGGCCCGCCAGTTCCGCGCGAACTCGATTTTCGCCGCGGTGGCATTGGGCTGCTGGTCGCCGGTCGGCCAGTAGGAACTCATGGTCTCCCACAGCTTGCGTCCATACAGCAACAGGCCGATGGCCCGCTCCTGATCGAGCCACCACTGAAAGAGTTCGTCGCTCGGCGGCCCGCTCCAGCCGATGTCGTCGCCGGCCGCGGCGATGTAGCCGTCCAGGGTCAGGTTCATACCGTAGATAAGTTTCCGCACGGCGCCAGTCTTCCGTCAGTGGTCTCCACTGTATAGACCGGGCGCGGCGCGGGAAACTCACCGGTGCGCGACTGGCTCGCAGGTAGTCCACGCGATCGCGGCTCAGCGTGCCGAACATTAGAACGCCCCGTCACGTGGAGGATCGGTGGGGGAGGGGCAACGGTGACCTCAACAAAGTCGCCCGCAAAGGCTTCCCCTATCACGTCCCGAAATCTACTCGTGGGAACCTGAAGCAGCGCGGCGCCCGCTGACCTTGGGAGTGGTGCCCGTGGTCCAGTCGGCGAATTCGGCATCGACGTCATCGGCGGGAGCGAAGCCCGGGCGCTCCTTCAGCTCGCGCAGCAGCGTCCTTTTCTCGCGGCGCCCCTCCACCAGCCGGTACAGCACGGGGACGAGCACGAGCGTCAGTGCCGTGGAGGACACGAGGCCGCCGATGACCACAATGGCCAGCGGCTGCGAGATGAACCCGCCGCCGCCGGTGAATCCAAGCGCCATGGGCGTCAGCGCAAACACGGTGGCCAGGGCAGTCATGAGGATCGGGCGAAGGCGCTGCCGGGCTCCGTGGGTGATGGCATCGGCCACGCCCATGCCCGGCCTGCCCGCCCGCGGTTGCCGGTACTGGTTGATCAGGTCGATAAGGACGATCGCGTTGGTCACCACAATGCCCACCAGCATCAGCATCCCGATGAGTGCCGGCAGTCCCAGCGGAACGCCGGAAGCGAGGAGCAGTGCAACGGCGCCGGTGCCTGCAAACGGAACCGAGACCAGGAGGATCAGCGGCTGGACGAGCGACTTGAACGCGGCCACCATGATCACGTACACGATGGCGATGGCGGCAAGCAGGGCGAGCCCGAGCTGCCGGAAGGATTCTGCCTGCTGGGTGGTGGCGCCGCCGATTTCCGCGGTGACCCCTGCCGGAAGCTCCACGGTCTTCAGCCGGTCCTGGACCTCGGTGCTCACCGCACCCAGGTTGGCGCCCGACGGCGTGATGGAGACTTTCGCTGTGCGCTGGCCGTTGCTTGAGGTAATGGAGACCGGCACGTCCACCTGCTCGACGGCAGCGACGCTGCCCAGCGGCACCGGGCCGCCGGCAGCGGGGAGGGGGATGGCACGGACCGCCGCGATGCTCGTGAAGCGGGTGCCCTCGCCGATGCGGACGGGGAAGTCGTCCGCTTCGATGCGCACGGTGCCCGCCGGGACAGGGCTGATGGTGGATGCCAGAACCCCGGCCACCTGTTCCTCATTCAGGCCCGCAGCCACTGCCTTGGCCCGGTCCACCTTCACCTGGACCACGGGCTGGCTGGCCGCCAGGTTGGTGGTCACCTCCGTGCTGCCGGGAACGCCGGTCATGGCGGCAACCATGGCGTCGCTGGCTTTCCTGAGGTCAGCCGAGGTCGCGGCCTTCAGCGTGATGTCCACGGTCGATGATGTGCCGAAGCCGCCCTGCTGGGCTCCCACGGAAACCTTGCCCGCTCCGCTGACCTTTGCCAGCTCCGTCCGGACGGTCTCCTGCAGTTCAGCCTGCTTGGCCGCCTCGTCAGTGACCACCGTGAAGGTGGAGTTCGATGCGCCGGAGGAGGTGAGAGCCGTAAAGCCGGCCTGTGCATTGCCGGAGGTCACCTGGACGTCCTTGATGCCATCGATTCCGAGCAGTACTCCTTCGAGTTTCTGCGCCGCCGCACTGGTGTCTTCGAGGCTGGTGCCGGCGGGAAGCTCCTGCTTCACCGTCATGCTGTTCTCGCCGGAGCGGCCCAGGAGGTCCGTGGCCAGCAGGGGAGTCATGGCGGCGGTTCCGCCCAGCACCAGGACGGCCGCGAGCAGCGTCACCACCGGGTGCTTCTGGGTCTTGGTCAGCACCGGCAGGTACCCGCGCTGCAGGAGGCTGCGCTGCTCCGCCTCATGGGCCTTGGCCTCTATCTCGCGGGCCGGCTGCGGGACCGTCCCCGGGCCGCGTGCTTCGGCCGGGGCCTTAAGGAACCAGTAGGCGAGGACTGGAACGATCGTCAGCGACACGAGCAGCGATGACAGCAGCGCGATGGTGACGGTCAGCGCGAACGGACGGAAGAGCTCGCCAGCAAGGCCGGCCACGAAGGCGATGGGCAGGAACACTGCCACCGTGGTCAGCGTCGATGCGGTGATCGCCCCCGCCACTTCCCGGATGGAGGTGAGAATGGCCGTGAGCTTGCGCTCGCCGTAGCTGAGGTGCCGCTTGATGTTTTCGATCACCACGATGGAGTCATCCACCACCCGGCCGATGGCGATGGTGAGTGCACCCAGGGTGAGGATGTTCAGCGAATAGCCGGTGGCCGAGAGCCCGATGAACGTGATCAGCAGGGACAACGGAATGGACACTGCCGTAACCAGCGTGGAGCGGACCGACATCAGGAACACGAGGATGACGGCCACGGCGAAGCCAAGCCCCAGCAGGCCTTCCGTGGTGAGGTCCTTGATGGACTTCTCGATGAAGGGTGCCTGGTCGAAGACCGGCGTGAATTTGGCGCTGGAACCGAGCTCCGCCTCCAGCTGCGGCAGGGAGTCCTTGACCGCGTGGGAAATCGCCACGGTATCGCCCTCGGGCTTTTTGGTGACTGAGACGGCAAGCGTTTCCTTGCCGTTGGTCCGGGTGATGGAGGTCCGCGCATCGTCCCTGATGCTGACATCCGCCACCGAACCGATGGTGGCGCCGCCCTTCACGCCGGCCAGCGGCAGGGCCTTCACGGCGGTGACGGAGTCCACGGGGCTCCCGACCTGCAGGGATAGGCTCTGGCCCTTTTCCTCAACGGTTCCTGCCGGGATGAGGTCGCCGTTGTTGGTCAGCGCGTCGCGGATGGACTGGATGGTTGCCCCGCTTGCGGCCATGCTGGCCGGTCGCGGCAGGACGAGGATGTGCTGGCTGGCGCCGCCGGTCACCTCGGCGCCACGGACGCCGTCGATCTTTTGAAGCTTTGGGACCGTCAGCCGCTGAAGGTCGGTGTTCAGTTCGCCGAGCGGCTTGTCGGAGGAGACGGCCAGAAACACGATGGGGAAGTCGCTGATGCTGCCCGCGATGGCCTGCGGCTGCACATCCTCCGGGAGCGTGCGCTTGGCATTCGAAATGGCACGGTCAATCTGGTTGCGCGCACGGTCAAGGTCGGAACCGTACTCGAACACCATGCTGATCTGCGACGTGCCGTTCCTCGAGGTGGAGGAGGTCGACTCGAGACCCTCGACACTGTTCAGCGCGGTTTCCAGGGGCCGGCTGACCTGCTTGTCCACGACTTCCGGCGATGCCCCCGGCATCGACGTGATCACCGTGATCCGCGGGAACTCAACGGAGGGGATGAGCTCCTGCTTGAGGGAGGACATGGTGATCACGCCGAACACCGAGGCAAAGACGGTGATGAGCGCGATCAGCGCACGGTTGCCGAGGGAAAGACTGGCCAGCCGGAACATCGCTTGATCTCCTGGAAGGGTTGACGGACTGTTGCCTGTGGTGGAGCCTGCCGCAACCCGGACAGGGTCCTAGCGCTGCACGGCAGGCGCCACGTCAAGCTGGAGTGCCTTGGCAGTGGACTTTTCAAGCTCCGCGGCCAGCTCCGGGTTGTCATTGAGCTTGACGCCGTAGCCCGGCATCATCTCCTTGAGCTTGGACTGCCAGCCCTTGAAGTTCTTCGGGAAGGACTTCTGCAGCAGCTCGATCATGATGGGCACGGCGGTGGAGGCGCCCGGCGACGCACCGAGCAGGGCACCGATGGAGCCGTCCCGTGCGGCGATCACCTCGGTGCCGAACTGCAGGATGCCGCCCTTCTTGGGATCCTTCTTGATGATCTGCACACGCTGGCCAGCCGTGATGAGCTCCCAATCGCCGTCCTTGGCTTCGGGGTAGTACTCGCGGAGCGCCTCGACCTTGGCTCCGTGGCGCTTGGCAACCTCCTTGACCAGGTAGGCCGTCAGGTCCATGTTGTCCTTGGCCACGGCAAGCATCGGGACGATGTTGCTGGGACGGATGGACAACGGGAGGTCCAGCCAGCTGCTGTTTTTCAGGAAGTTCGTGGAGAATCCGGCGTACGGGCCGAACAGAAGGGAACGTTTGCCGCCCACGTAGCGGGTGTCCAGGTGCGGAACGGACATGGGCGGGGCACCGACGGAGGCCTGGCCGTAGACCTTCGCGTTGTGCTGGGAAGCGAGGGACTGGTCCGTGCAGCGGAAGAATTGGCCCGAAACGGGGAATCCGCCGTAGCCCTTGCTCTCCGGGATCCCGGACGCCTGGAGCAGGTGCAGGGCGCCGCCTCCGGCGCCGACGAAAACGAACTTGGCGTGGATCCTGCCGCGTTCCCCGGAAGCCGGGTGCTTGAGCGAAAGGTCCCAGCCGCCGTCGGACGCTTTTTTGATGTCTGAAACATCGTGGCCGTAATTGATCTCGACGCCGTTGTTCCCCAGGTACGTGGTCAGCTCGCGGGTCAGTGCCCCGAAGTCGACGTCGGTGCCCTCGGCGGCGCGGGTGGCGGCGATGCGCGCATTACGGTCGCGGCCCTTGACGATAAGTGGTGCCCACTTGCCGATCTGGGCGTAGTCCTCCGAGTACTCCATGCTGCGGAACAGCGGGTGCTGCTTCAGCGCGTCATAGCGGGTCTTGAGGAAGCTGCAGTTGTCCTCGCCGATTACGAAGCTCATGTGCGGGACGGTGTTGATGAAGCCCTTGGGGGACCCGATCAGGGAGTTGGTCACGAGGTGGGACCAGAACTGGCGGGACAGCTGGAACTGCTCGTTGATGTGCAGTGCCTTGGCGGGGTTGACCGAGCCGTCTTTGGCTGCGGGCGAATAGTTGAGTTCGCACAGGGCGGCGTGTCCGGTGCCGGCGTTGTTCCAGGGTCCCGAGCTCTCAAGGCCTACTTCGTCGAGGCGCTCGAACAGGGAGATGGTCCAGTTAGGTTCGAGCTGCTTGATGAACGCACCCAGGGTGGCGCTCATGATGCCGCCGCCAATCAGTACGACGTCGGCATGTTGGGTCTTGGAAATGAAGGTCACAATCAGTCTCCGATAGCAGCGGCTCTGGCTGTCACAGAATATCCCGCACCGGTTACTAACTGAAATTGTCCCCGTCCGTCAAGGCTTTAGTTGGACCTTGGTGAAAACTTCATTTAAGACCGGCGACACGGGGTAGCTGACGACGCGGTCGGAGAGCGCCAGCGCCGAAATGGGAAACGCGATAGGCACCGCCGGCACCGTTTCGGCGATCTGGGCGTTGATGGTCTGGTACTGCTCCGTCCGCTCCTTGCCGTCGGGCAGGCTGCGGGCACGGTCGATCTTGGAGAAGACCTGGGGGTCCTGGTACCCGAATTCGCCGTTTTTCTCGCCGAACAGCGGACCCAGGAAATTGTCCGCGTCGGAGTAAAACCCGTTCCAGCCGAGCAGGTGGAAGGCATGGTCCCCCGGGGACTGGACCTTCTGCAGGTAGCCGTCCGCCCAGTCCACGGGAACCGGCCTGATGTTGAAGCCCACGGCTGTGAGCTGCCGGCTGATCTCGGCATAGACCTTCTCCGGGGTGGGGAGGTATGGCCGGGTGACATTCGTTGGATAGTAAAACTTGAGCGGTTGGCCCTTGTAGCCTGCCTCGGCGAGCAGTTCCTCGGCCTTGGCGGGGTCGTACCCCAAGGCCGGGGCGTTGTTGTTGAATCCGCTGAGCTTGGGCGGTACGAACTGGGAAGCCTGCGCCGTGTTGTCGATGAAGAACCGGCGGATCAGGGTGTCCTTGTCGATGGCCAGTTCGACCGCCTGCCGGACCTTGAGGTCCTCCAGCACGGGGACGGCCTGGTTCATGCCCAGGTACATCACCGAGAACGGATCACGCTGGATGATTTGCATTCCCCGCTTCACGAGTTCGTCGAAGTTACCCACCGTCACGGCATCGTAGCCGTCGATCTTGCCGTCGATCAGGGCCTGGAGCCGGGTTTGCGGATGGTTGTACGTGATGAAGTTGATGGTGCCGATCTGGCCGCGGTCACCCCAATAGTCCTTGTTGCTGAGCAGCGTGACGCCGGTGCTGTCCCAGGACGCGAAGCGGTACGGTCCGGTGCCGACGGGATGGGTGGCGTACGCGGAGAGCGCCTGGCTGCCGCGTTTCTCGCTGAGCACATCGGCCCGCCCGGCGGCGAGCGCCTTGGGGGACGAGATAGCGAACGCCGGCAGGGTCAGGGCCTGGAGGAAGCCGGTAAAGCGCTCCGTGAGGTCAATCCTGACCAGGAGCGACGACAGCGCCGTGCAGGCCTTGAAAACGGAAAGGCCCGCCTCGTCCGAGTGTTCCTTGAACACTTCCTTGAAGCTGCTGCCCGGCGCCTGCTGCCGGAGCGCCGCCGGGAAGTTGAACCAGCGCTCGAAGTTGCTGCAGACGGCTGCTGCGTTGAAGGGAGAGCCGTCGTGGAACTTCACCCCGGAGCGGAGGGTGAAGGTGTAGGAGCGGCCGTCCGGAGACGCTGTCCATTCAGTGGCGAGCAGCGGGGTCGGTTCCCCGGTGGTCTGGTTGACGCCGACGAGTCCTTCGAGGATCTGGCGTGTTACGCGCTGGGATTCGATGTCGTTGGCGAGTGCCGGGTCAAGGCCCAGGGGCGGCGCGGCCGTGCCGAAGTTGAAGGTGGCTGTTGGACTGCTGGCCGTGGGCGTCGCGGCCGGAGCCGTGGACGGCGGCGGCGCCGCCGCTTCTCCCGTGCAGGACGTGAGCGACATGCCCAAGAGAACGGCGCCGGTCTTGATGGCCGTGCGTCGCGTGATACTGCTGGGCACTGGATTATCACCTCTGGGCTGCTGGACTGCCGGGCTGCGGCATGGGCGGCTGCGGTCTGCTGGCCCGGAGTCCAGTCTAAATGACGGACGGGGGTTGCCGGAGCGCGGCAAAGCCGTGGCCCGCACCCGAGGATGCGGACCACGGCTTCCCGTCCCCGGCGGAATCCCAGATCCCCGCCGGAGGCTTCAGCAGAGGCTTCAGCAGAAGCCTCAGCGGCGGCTACTTGGGCATCAGCACCGAGTCCACCAGGTACACGGTGGCGTTGGCGGTCTGGACTCCGCCGCAGATCACGTTGGCTCCGTCGACCTTCAGCGCGTCCTTAGTGCCGGTCACATTGACGGATCCGCCCTGGACCGTCTTGTGGGTGCCGACGATCTTGTCCGGAGTGACTTGGCCCGGAACAACGTGGTAGGTCAGGATCTTGCTCAGGAGCGCGTCGTCCTTCTTGAGGGTCTCAATCGTGGCGGCGTCAATCTTCGCGAACGCGTCGTCGACGGGCGCGAAGACCGTGAACTCGCTGCCGTTCAGGGTGTCCACCAGGTTGACCTTCGGATTCAGCTTGCCGGACACCGCGGCCGTGAGGGTTTTCAGGAGCGGGTTGTTCGAGGCGGCGACAGCGACCGGGTCAAGTGCCATGCCCGTGACCGATCCCGCGCCGCTGGGGACCTGCTCGGCGTACGCGGCGCAGCCGGGACCGGCGAGGTTCGCTGCCGGATCCATTGCCGCAGCAGAGCTGGTCTCCGCCGGGGAGGGTGCCATGCTGGAAGCGGACGGCTCGGCCTCCGCCGGCGATGAGCTGGGTGCCGTCGACGCGGAACCGCCGCACGCGGTGAGGCTCAGCATGGCTGCAGCTGCAACGCCTGCGGCGGTGAAAGTGGTGCGCTTGAAGGACTGCATTGTGATTCTCCTTGGTTGTGCCGATCATTGCCGGCGGGAATCGATTGCGATCCCCGCATGTGGCCCTATTGCGACTGTGTGGACACCGACCCTTGGCTGGTGTCTCACTGGGTATTCGTCCGATGGGAGGCGGCGGATGGGTGAACCGTCAGAAACTTTTAAACGGGTGGAGCCCCGGACCAGTTGGTCCGGGGCTCCTCCCGTTTTTCACGTGCTGTTCTCTTGTGCGCAAGGGGGGACTTGAACCCCCACGCCCGAAGGCACAGGAACCTAAATCCTGCGTGTCTGCCAATTTCACCACTCGCGCGCGGCTCCGCGTTCGGCCTTCTGAACAACAGAAAACGTCCGACGGCGATCGCCAGGCTCCATTGTACCGTCAGCGGGCGGACCCCAGGTCCGGCGGGCGGGCCCGAGGTCGGCGGGCGGGCCCGGCCGCGCCGTGCGGAGCTGCCGCTTCTGTCAATTGTGGGTCAGGTGCCGCTTTCCTCCAGCTTCAGATCCCGGCGCAGCTTGGCCACATGGCCGGTGGCCCGCACGTTGTACTGCGCCAATGCCACCTTGCCGTCCGGATCCACGACGACGGTGGAGCGGATCAGGCCCTCATAGGTCCGGCCGTAGTTCTTCTTTTCACCCCAGGCTGCGTAGGCCTCCGCGACCGCGTGGCTATCGTCCGACAGCAGGGGGAAGGTCAGGCCTTCCTTTTCGGCGAAGGCAGCAAGCTTGCTGACGGGGTCTGGAGAGATTCCCAGGACTTCGTAGCCGGCAGACTGCAGGGATGCCAGGCTGTCCCGGAAGTCGCACGCCTGCTTCGTGCAGCCGGGCGTGGCGGCGGCCGGATAGAAGTAGACGATAGTGTGGCGGCCCCTGTAACTGCTGAGGCTGACGTCTGCTCCCTCGGAATTTTTCAGTGTGAAATCCGGGGCGACGTCGCCGGGATTGAGTCGTTCAGCCAAAATGTTCTCCTTGTTTTCATGCGGGACATTTCAGCTTAGTAAGGCTCCTGCGCCGGGACGAATCCACACTTGGCTATACTTGTTGGTATGCCTGATATGGATCGCTGGCCCACCGGGCGCCTCTTGTCCACAGCGGCACGCCTTGTTGAACACTCCTGGAATGAAAAGCTGGGGGCCATTGGCCTTACCCATGCTGGGGTCATTGCCATTGAAGTTCTCTATAACAACGGCCCCATGACGCAGGCACAGCTCGCGCAGTTGGTCCGTGTCCAGGCACAAACCATGGGGAAGACGCTCAGTCGGCTTGAAGCTCACGGCCACATTGTGCGCCAACGCAGCACCTCGGACCGGCGCAGCCACGTCGTCTCACTCACCGAGCGCGGGATCGAAGCCGTTACGGCCGCGGCGGACATGGAGCGGTCGGTCCTTGCAGCAGCGTCCATCGATCCGGATGTCCTCCGCCAGGAGCTGAAGGCCGTGGTGCGGGAACTGGCCACGAGGTTTGCATCGCCTGAAACCGCTGCAATTGTCTCGAATGTTGACTCGGGCCTCGCCGTGGAGGCCCCCCGCTAAATCAGTGGGCACGCCTCATGGCTGCCCCCGCCTTCCTCAACGAAGCTTGCAGCTCAGAAGCTTGCAGCTCAGAGGCCCGGCAGGGTTGGCTGACCATCAGCCAGGGACGACGCGTCGTCCGGAACGGTCAGGTCCAGCATGCTGACCACTGGCTCCTCGCCCATGGCAATGAGCAACTCATTGATCGATATCTGCCCGGTCAGCTCCCCGGGGTGCTCCTCATCCATACCAAGAAGATATGCGAGACCGGCCAAGCCAGCGGGGAAGGACACGCTCCGGGGCCGCCCGCAGCTTCGGTTAGGGCTGCTTGCTAGGCTGCATCCACGTTTCTAAGCCTCATCCACGCGACTGTGTCGGGCTCGCGGCCCGGCAATCGGAGAGCCAAGAACCCTGAACTGACTGCCGCCCATCTCGCCGGACAGAAGGGGGCTCGCTTCTTGAATGGCGCCCAGGACACCGGGCAACTTCAGGGAGGCCTGGTGAGCCTCGGGGGATTCCCAAAGCTCGCAGACAAACACGTTGTCAGGCTGGTCATCATTGATCCCGACTTCATAGAGCAGGCATCCGGCATCACGCAGCTCAGGCATGGGCCGGAGCAGGATGGCCACTACGGCGTCACGCTGGCCGGGTTTCGTCCCAAGGCTTCCCACATTCGCAAAGGTCATGGCACCCACGCTAACCCAGCCCCCCGCAGTATTGCGTAATGTTCGAAATAACTCCTGCCGGGTTGCTGTTGGCCCGGACATGACAACAATCGGAATCATCGGTGCAGGACATATCGGAAGCCAGATTGCCCGCAAGGCAGTGAACCTCGGCTATGACGTAGTGATCAGTAATTCACGGGAACCGGAAACTTTGTCAGGCCTCGTTGCGGAGCTGGGACCCCGGGCACGGGCCGCGACGCCGGCCGAGGCGGCAGCGGCAGGTGATTTCGCCGTCGTCACCGTTCCCCTCAAGAGCATCGGCGACATTCCGGTCGAGCCTCTGGCGGGAAAGATCGTGATCGACACCAACAATTATTACTGGGAACGCGACGGCCGTTTCCCGGCACTCGACAACGGTGAAGAAACCACGTCGGGGCTGCTGCAGAAGCTTCTGCCCACTTCCAAGGTCGCCAAGGGCTTCAACCACATCATGGCCAGGGAAATCACCACGGACGGCGCTCCCGCCGGCACTGAGAACCGCCGCGCGCTCGCCACGGCCAGTGACTACCTCGAGGCCAGCGATCTGGTGACCGAGCTGTATGACGAGTTCGGCTTTGACACCGTCAACATCGGCCCGCTGTCCGAGAGCTGGCGTGTTGAACGCGACCGCCCTGCCTACGTCATCCGCCAGAACGCCGCCGAGCTCAAGGAGAACCTGGCCCTGGCAACGCGGACCATCTAGGCGCTGCAGGTCAACAACAGAAAGAAAACGAACGACGGCGGGACGTTTCCCGCCGTCGTTCGTTTGGGTCCGGTGATGCGTCAGCCCGGAACTCGTCGTTGCGCCGGTCCAGCAGGGGCCCGGAAGTCAGCGCCCCCGCCCTGGGTGTTTCTTCACAGTTATCGTGGTGGTGCTGGAGGATGAGCCGGTGCTGTTCCTGGCAGTCAACCTCACGGTGTAGACGCCGGGCGTGGAATAGGTGTGCGAGGGGTTCCGCGATGTGGACGTCCCGCCGTCTCCGAAGGTCCATGACCACGACGTTGGGTTCCCGGTGGACGTATCGGTGAAGCTCACCGGCAGCGGCGCCTTTCCGGTCCTGGGCGAGGCGGTGAAGGAGGCGACGGGGGCGGCCGGAGTTGGAGCCGTACCTACGCCCCTGTCGGAGTACCAGTAGCGCCGGGCTACGTTGTCGCTTGCCATCACGACGATGCCGGTGGTGCTGTTTACACTCTGCTTCGTGGTGGTGACGTCATTGATGTTGGGAGACGTGGCATCTTGGATCACAGGAGTGCCTCGGCCAGACCCGAAGACAGGATTGTCCATGGAAGCAGTCTTCTCATAGATGCTGCCGGCGGCACCTGAGAACGCGCAGCCGCTGACGGAGGGCGCCGTGTGGAATGCGTGAACGAGGTTGTTCTTTGTGTCCAACAGGATTTGGGGCCTCGAAACACAATCACCGACGGTGGCGATGGTCGACTTGGTGAACGAGCCCGTTCCCGGTTTGAAGACCAGCAGAAGCAGCTGCGGCAGCGTGGGGTCCGAGGACGTTTCATTCAATCTGGTCTTTACCGCAGCGAAAACCCGGCCAGAGGTGTCGGACACCAGCGCTTTGAGATTGAGATGGTCATCGGCCTGCCCCTTTCCCTGGATCGCGGGCTGGAGTTTCCACGATGAGGCCGCTGTTGCGGATGTGCCGTCGGTCCGCGTAGCCCAGTACACAGTGCCCGCAGGGTGGTCACTCCACATGACGCCGATCTTGTTACTGCCGAAGGCGACGACGGCCGAGATGTCATCTGGTGCCGGGTGCGCGTCGGATACAGGCAGCACGAACGGTGTTGACCAGCTGGTCCCGCCGGGAGCCGAATTGTTGACGTAGACACTGCTCGTGTAGCCCGATGTCGAATTACCCGCCACCTGGGTCCATGTGGCCCAGATCGCCCCGGTGGAATCCTTGTCGATGGTCATGGATTCGCTGCTGTTGTTGGTAATTGTGGTCGGGAAGCCGGCGTTCAGGGTGTACCTGCCGTCCGAATAGCTGTAGCGGTACAGCTTTGCCGGCTGGCCGGAGACCGACGGCTTCGGGGTCCCGTCCCCCGTCACGGTCACTACATGGGATGCAATGTACAGGTGTGAGCCATCCCAGAGCGTGTCGGCCAATGTGTTGCTGCGACTGTCGTTCAATATCCCCGTGTCGACCCAGATGCGGGAGCTTCGGTCCAGCCTGTAAATGTGCCAGCCGCTGCCCGACTTCCACATGTCCGCCCACCAGGAGCCGTCATTCCACCACAACTTGCTCTGTGGCTTGTCTGACGTCGGGGGATTGGCGACGCCTGCATAGCTGATGCTGGCAGAGCCATAAGTGGTTGCCGCCCCGGCAGGGCCTGAAGAAACCACCACCGTTCCCGCGATGGCCAGGGAGAAGGCCAGGAGCTTACTCAGGAATCGCTGCGTTTTGGATTTCATCACGGTTCTCCGGGGACACTCGAGTGAAGGCACCGGAGCCTTGGGCCCGCGGTATAGGTCGGCAAGCATACGTTCCATTAAGAACGCGGCATGCGGACTTCCGCACGAGTAGTTTGTACCTGCTTTTTCCCATCACCGGCAGTCGGTACCTGTTTTGTCGGTGCAAGAAAGCAAGTACCCAGGCGGGCGAAGCCGCGGCCGGAATCCCGTCAGAGGATGCTGGCGCGGCTTGGGCAGCCAAATAATTGGGCAAAACGAAACCCCGCCTTCAAGGCGGTGGCCTTGAAGACGGGGTTTCTCATCTGTGCACCCCCCGGGACTTGAACCCGGAACCCATTGATTAAGAGTCAATTGCTCTGCCAATTGAGCTAGAGGTGCAGCTGCTGTTTCGTTCAACCGTGGGGCTTTGTTTCCCTCGCTGACCTCCGCAACGACATGTAACTCTACACGAACTTTTGGCCCATGTGAAATCGAGTCCCGGACGGCCCCGCCGGCTAGCCGGACAGGCTCAAAATCAGCACAGAATCAGGGTTTTGGTTGTTGGTCAGCGCCCACAATTCCCCGTTCGGGGCCAATAAAACATTCCGGATGCGGCCGTATTGCCGTGTGAAATGGGCCACAGGAGTTCCGGCGTTTTCGCCCTCAAGCGGAACGCTCCAGATGCGCTGCCCGCGGAGGGCGCCCAGGAACGCCATGTTGCCTACGATCTCCAGCCCGCTCGGGGACGACTCGGCTGTGGAGGGCCAGACGACTTTGGCGTCAATGAACCCCTCGCGGCCCGGCGCGCCGGTAACGTCGGGCCAGCCGTAGTTTCCACCTGCCTGGATAAGGTTCAGTTCGTCGTTGACCTCCGGGCCGAACTCGCTGGCCCAGAGGCGGCCTTCGCTGTCCCAGGCGAGGCCTTGGACATTCCGGTGCCCCAGGCTGTAGACGGGGTTGTTGGGGAACGGATTCCCGGGCGCCGGCTTCCCGTCCCTGGTCAGCCGGAGGATCTTCCCGCCCAGGGCGTTCCGGTCCTGCGGCTGTTCGCGGCGCTGCGAGTCACCGGTTCCCACATAGAGGTAGCCGTCAGGACCAAACCGGATCCTGCCGCCGTTATGCGTGGACGCTTTGGAAATGCCAGAGAAAATTACCTGCGGGTCGCCCAGCCGGAGACCGCCGCCTGTCCCGGCGTCCTCGATGCGCAGCCGGGCGATCCGGTTGTCCTCGGCCGCCGTGAAGTAGACATAGAGGAACCGGTCGGAGGCAAAGCCGGGGGACAGGGCCAGGCCCATGAGCCCGCCCTCGCCGCCGGGAACCACGCCGGGCACTTCGCCGATGCTACTGATCGTGCCGTTCCGCACGGACTTCAGGAGTGCGGAATCACGCTCGGATATCACCGCCGTACCGTCCGGCAGGAACACCGTGGACCAAGGCAACTGCAGTCCCTCAATGGTGGTGCGGACCCGGGGCGTCCCGGGGGTGGTTACAGTGCCTGACCCAGGACTCGCCGGAGTGACCGTGCCGCCCGGCTCTGTTGCCGTGGAGGGCGATGGGCCGTTTCCGCCCGCAGCCCCGGCACCGGCTCCCGTACAGCCCGCAAGCGCGAGAACCACAGCCACTGCGGCCGCGCCCACTCGGGCCGGCGTTTCCCTGCCTGCGCCAACCAGCGCCGCACCGGCCCTGATGCTGCGCGCCCTGTTCGTCATCATCGTCCTGCCCGCCCCGGGGTTTGCCTGTTGTTTGAGAATCAGCGTCTAAGGTGCAGCGTCCAAAGATCAGCGGCCCGCCGCGAGCCATGCTGTCAGCGCCTTGTCCGGCGCGGTGCCCGGAACCCTGCGGCCTCGGCGTGCGCAGGGGAGAGGAACCACGCATCCGCGTGCGCCTCGTCATAACCGGAACTGTCTTCGTCGTAGTAGGTCATCGACGCCGTATCGGCCTTCACCGTGTAGCCCTCCGGACCGCTGCCGTCCGCCGCGGAGGCCGCCGAGCCCTCACCATAGGGCTGACCGGCAGCATCTGCCCCGGCCAGCTCCGCACTGACCGGAACCGTCGTCATGCCCGCGGCTTCGGGGTGGCCGGAAGGCTCGGCAGAGTGGCTGGCTCCTGCCTCGGTGGCTGCTGACGAATCAATCCTTTGCCGGGTCTCAGCGTCAGCATCCCAGGCCTCGGCAGCCGCCGATTCGGCTCCGGGCAGGGTGGGGGCGTGCGATTCGGTGTATTCAGGGTGATGAATGGGCGTGGACGGAGCAGCTGCTGCAGGCCCTCCGGCCGGCGCGTGCGTTGCCGGTGTTGATTCGGTCCGGGCGCCGGTTTCGGACCACTGGGTGTCCCACTCAGCCTTGTCCTCGTCGTCCGCCCAGTCATCGACGTCGCCGCCCGCGGAAGTGGGGGTTCCGGCAGCCGTGCGGGGGGTCGCGGCGTCCCAGGATTCGATGTCCGGCTCCACGTCCTCGGGGTTTGTCTGGTTTGCGCCGGGCGATTCCTGCCGGACGGGTGCCGGCTCGGGTGACGGGGATGCATTCGCTGCCTGTCCCACCTGTGTGGCGCCGGCCATTCCTGCGCCCCCTGCGCCCCCGGCCGGGACGAGGCCCGCAGCACCCTCGGCTGCCGTGCTCCCGGCTGTGGTGTCCCGGCGTTCTGGTCCCGATTCAGTGGCGCCAGATGTGGCACTTGCCTCCGGGGCGTTGGATCCCGTGAGCGGGGAGGAAGCTACCTTGCCGGTCCCGGCTGCGTCGCGGGTTCCGGCGGCGTTGCCCGAATTGCGGTTCAGCAGCCACCAGACGATTGCAATGATCAACACGATGACGATGACCCAGATGATCCACTCCATAGCAAAGCCCTTCTGTCGATAACACGAGGTTGCCGTTGCTTGACGGTACGTCGCTGCCAACATGGCTGTCTAGGTTTGTCAATCCCCGTCTAGCCCCGGGCTGGGCCACTTAGCCGGGTTCACCGGTTCAGCGGCGTTGACGTATCCCGCTTCATGACTTCAAGCGGCTCCGGATACTGCGTGAACTGGGGGACCGCGGGTCGGCGAGTGCCACGGCCGACGCTTTTGGAGCGCTGCCCGCGTTCTCATTATTTGAGACGCGAGTCCACGATTTGATCGAAATTTCCCGAAAATTCCCCTGCCGCGCCGGTTCGGGTCGTGGGGCAGCCGATCGGAGTCATAGACTTTGACCCATGAGTGAGGACACCCTGATCGAAACCGACAACAAGCCTGACATTAAGCCCCGGAGCCGGGTCGTCACCGACGGCATTCACGCGGCCCCCGCGCGTGGCATGTTCCGTGCTGTGGGGATGGGTGATGACGACTTCGCCAAGCCCCAGATCGGCGTCGCGAGCTCATGGAACGAAATCACCCCGTGTAACCTTTCGCTGAACCGGCTCGCGCAGGGCGCCAAGGAAGGCGTTCATGCGGGCGGTGGCTTCCCGATGCAGTTCGGCACGATCTCCGTCTCCGACGGCATTTCCATGGGCCACGAGGGCATGCACTTCTCGCTCGTTTCCCGCGAGGTCATCGCCGACTCCGTGGAAACCGTGATGCAGGCTGAGCGCATTGACGGCTCTGTGCTGCTCGCCGGCTGCGACAAGTCCCTGCCGGGCATGCTGATGGCCGCGGCCCGCCTGGATCTGGCGAGCGTCTTCCTGTACGCCGGGTCCATCATGCCGGGTTGGGTCAAGCTTGAGGACGGCTCCGAAAAGGAAGTCACCCTGATCGACGCCTTCGAGGCCGTCGGTGCGTGTGCCGCCGGCAAGATGAGCCGCGGGGACCTGGAGCGCATCGAAAAGGCGATCTGCCCGGGTGAAGGTGCCTGTGGCGGCATGTACACGGCCAACACCATGGCCTGCATCGGCGAGGCCCTGGGCATGTCCCTGCCGGGCTCCGCCGCCCCGCCCTCGGCGGACCGCCGTCGTGATGAGTTCGCCCGCAAGTCCGGTGAAGCGGTGGTCAACCTGCTGCGCCTCGGTATCACCGCCCGCGACATCATGACCAAGAAGGCCTTCGAGAACGCCATTGCCGTGACCATGGCTTTCGGCGGCTCCACCAACGCAGTCCTGCACCTGCTCGCCATCGCCCGTGAAGCTGAAGTCGAACTGACGCTCGACGACTTCAACCGCATCGGCGACAAGATCCCCCACCTTGGCGACCTGAAGCCCTTCGGCCGCTACGTCATGACCGACGTCGACAAGATCGGCGGCGTGCCGGTCATCATGAAGGCACTGCTCGACGCCGGACTGCTGCATGGCGACTGCCTCACCGTTACCGGCAAGACCCTCGCCGAAAACCTCGCGTCAATCAACCCGCCGGACCTCGACGGCAAGATTCTGCGGGCGCTGGACAACCCGATCCACAAGACCGGCGGCATCACCATCCTGCACGGCTCGCTGGCCCCCGAAGGCGCCGTGGTCAAGAGCGCCGGCTTCGACGCCGACGTCTTCGAGGGCACCGCCCGCGTCTTCGAACGAGAGCAGGGCGCCCTGGACGCACTGGACAACGGGCAGATCCAGAAGGGCGACGTCGTCGTGATCCGCTACGAAGGACCCAAGGGTGGCCCGGGCATGCGCGAGATGCTCGCCATTACCGGCGCCATCAAGGGCGCGGGGCTGGGCAAGGACGTCCTGCTGTTGACCGATGGACGGTTCTCCGGCGGCACCACCGGCCTGTGCATCGGCCACGTTGCACCGGAAGCGGTCGACGGCGGCCCAATCGCCTTCGTCAAGGACGGCGACCGGATCCGGGTGGACATCGCCGCCAGGACGTTCGACCTGCTGGTCGACGAGTCCGAGCTGGAGTCCCGCAAGGAAGGCTGGGAGCCGCTCCCGGCCAAGTTCACGAAGGGCGTCCTGGCCAAATACGCCAAGCTGGTCCACAGCGCCTCCACCGGCGCATACTGCGGGTGATTCCTTCCCTTGGTGCGCGGCGCGGGCGCCGCGCACCAAGGGGCCCTCGGAATCCCCCTTATTAAGCCCTGCCGCCTTGGAAGGGCCTGTTAGGGGGATACCTTTAGGAGTAGTGGCCGCGCTCCACGTTCGGCCACTGGACAATGATGTCCACATGGTGAGATGCGCGTCGCCGTCGTTGACACGCATCCCACCAGAGGGAAAACTGAACGCATGATCGCACTCGTTACCGGCCGCACCGCTGCAGATGCAGTTGTCGTCCTTACCAAGCGCGTGGCTCTATAGCCCGACTGGTAACGAACTGTCACGCGCAAACCCCTCGAAGAGCCGCCAGGCTGAGGGGTTTTTTTATTTCCCAGCGTGGCAGCTGTTTGAGCTTTCATACAGCACCACCCAATCCAAGATCCACTAAGGAAGAGTCCGATGAGCAAAGGATCGCCGATCAGCCCCTCGCTGATGGCTACTAAGTCCGCTGGAGCCTCCAAGGCTCCGGAACGCGCCGACCGGACGGCTGAAACCGCCGTCGGCGCCGACACTGCTGCAACCGCCTCTCCTGTCCTTGGGCCGAACAACGTCGTACCCCCGACGGTGATGACCGGCTCAGAAGCAATTGTCCGCTCGCTCGAAGAACTCGGCGTCGACGATATATTCGGTTTGCCCGGTGGCGCGATCCTGCCCACCTATGACCCCTTGATGGCCTCCAAAATGAATCACGTTCTGGTCCGTCACGAACAGGGAGCCGGCCACGCCGCGCAAGGCTACGCCATGGTCACCGGCCGGGTGGGCGTCTGCATCGCCACCTCGGGCCCGGGTGCCACAAACCTCGTCACCGCCATCATGGATGCGCACATGGATTCGGTTCCGCTCGTGGCCATCACCGGCCAGGTCTCCAGCGGAGTAATCGGCACCGACGCCTTCCAGGAAGCCGACATTGTGGGCATCACGATGCCCATCACCAAGCACTCGTTCCTGGTGACGGACCCCAATGACATCCCCCATGTCATGGCCGAGGCATTCCACCTCGCCTCGACGGGACGTCCGGGACCGGTTCTTGTTGACGTCGCCAAGGATGCCCAGCAGGGCCAGATGACGTTCTCCTGGCCGCCGAAAATCGACCTTCCCGGCTACCGTCCCGTGGTCCGCGGACACAACAAGCAGGTCCGCGAGGCCGCGAAGCTGATCGCTGCGGCCAGCAAGCCCGTGCTGTACGTCGGCGGCGGCGTGGTCAAGGCCCATGCCTCGGCCGAGCTCCGTGAACTGGCGGAACTGACGGGTGCTCCTGTGGTCACCACGCTCATGGCCCGCGGCGTCTTCCCTGATTCACACCCCCAGCACGTCGGCATGCCGGGTATGCATGGCACCGTCTCCGCCGTGACTGCCCTGCAGCAGTCCGACCTCCTGATCACCTTGGGCGCGCGCTTCGACGACCGGGTCACCGGCGTCCTGAAGACGTTTGCGCCCAACGCCAAGGTGATCCACGCGGACATCGACCCCGCCGAGATTTCCAAGAACCGCACCGCGGACGTCCCGATCGTCGGCTCGGTGAAGGAAATCATTCCGGAACTGACGGAGGCAGTCCGCACCCAGTTCGGCACCTCCGGCACCCCGGACCTGACGAGCTGGTGGGCTTTCCTGAATAACCTCAAGGACACCTACCCGCTGGGCTGGACCGAGCCCGAGGACGGCCTCACCGCGCCCCAGCGGGTCATCGAACGCATCGGTGCACTGACGGGCCCCGAGGGGATCTACGTCGCCGGCGTTGGCCAGCACCAGATGTGGGCCGCGCAGTTCATCAAGTACGAGCGTCCCCACGCCTGGCTGAACTCCGGCGGTGCCGGGACCATGGGCTACGCGGTGCCTGCCGCCATGGGCGCCAAGGTGGGGGAGCCGGACCGCGTGGTGTGGGCCATCGACGGTGACGGCTGCTTCCAGATGACCAACCAGGAACTGGCCACGTGCGCCATCAACAAGATTCCCATCAAGGTCGCGGTCATCAACAACTCCTCGCTGGGCATGGTGCGGCAGTGGCAAACCCTGTTCTACGAGGGGCGCTACTCCAACACGGACCTCAATACGGGCCACGAAACCATCCGGATCCCGGACTTCGTCAAGCTCGGCGAGGCCTATGGCTGCGCGTCCTTCCGGTGCGACCGTGCCGAGGACATCGACGCCACCATCCAGAAGGCACTGGAAATCAACGACCGGCCCGTGGTGATCGACTTCGTGGTCAGCCCTGACTCCATGGTGTGGCCGATGGTGCCTGCCGGGGTCAGCAACGACCAGATCCAGGTAGCCCGCAACATGACCCCGGAATGGGAAGAGGAGGACTGATCATGAGCCGCCATACACTGTCCGTTCTGGTCGAAGACAAGCCCGGTGTGCTGACGCGCGTGGCCAGCCTTTTCGCCCGCCGTGCCTTCAACATCAATTCACTTGCCGTCGGCCCCACAGAAGTTCCGGGCATGTCCCGGATGACCGTTGTGGTCGACGCCGACGGTGACCTGATCGAGCAGGTCACCAAACAGTTGAACAAGCTGATCAACGTGATCAAGATTGTTGAACTGACTTCCGAATCTTCCGTACAGCGCGACCACATCCTGGTCAAGGTACGTGCGGATGCCGCAACTCGTCTGCAGGTGACCCAGGCTGCAGACCTGTTCCGTGCTTCAGTGGTTGACGTCTCCACAGACTCCGTGGTCATTGAAGCAACCGGCCACCCCGAAAAGCTCACGGCACTGCTGTCGGTGCTGGAGCCTTTCGGTATCCGCGAGATTGTGCAGTCCGGCACCCTGGCCGTTGGACGGGGATCCCGCTCCATGAGTGACCGGGCGCTGCGCTCCGCTTAGGCAATGCCCCAGCGGCACGCTCCGCCTGTAACCGCACCACCACACCTATCTACAACAAATCCACTCAAGAGGAGTTACGCAAGTGACTGAATTGTTCTACGACGACGACGCAGACCTGTCGATCATCCAGGGTCGCAAGGTGGCCATTGTCGGCTACGGCTCCCAGGGCCACGCCCACGCACTGAACCTGCGTGATTCCGGCGTCGAGGTTGTCATCGCCCTCAAGGAAGGCTCGCCCTCCACCGCGAAGGCACAGGACGCAGGCTTCACGGTCAAGAACGTTGCCGACGCCGCCGAATGGGCCGACGTCATCATGATCCTGGCACCGGATCAGCACCAGCGCGCAATCTTCAACGACTCCATCAAGGACAAGCTGACGCCCGGCAAGGCCCTGGCCTTCGCCCACGGCTTCAACATCCGCTTTGGATACATCCAGGCACCGGAGGGCGTTGACGTCATCTTGGTCGCCCCGAAGGCACCCGGCCACACGGTGCGCCGCGAATTCGAAGCCGGCCGCGGCATCCCGGACATCATCGCCGTCGAGCAGGACGCTTCCGGTTCCGCCTGGGAACTGGCCAAGTCCTACGCCAAGGCCATCGGCGGCACCCGCGCAGGTGTCATCAAGACGACCTTCACCGAAGAAACCGAAACCGACCTCTTCGGCGAGCAGGCTGTCCTGTGCGGCGGCGTGTCCCAGCTGGTCCAGTACGGCTTCGAGACCCTGACCGAGGCCGGCTACCAGCCGCAGATCGCCTACTTCGAGGTGCTTCACGAGCTCAAGCTCATTGTCGACCTGATGTGGGAAGGTGGCATTGCCAAGCAGCGCTGGAGCGTTTCCGACACCGCAGAGTACGGCGACTACGTCTCCGGCCCGCGCGTCATCACCCCCGAGGTGAAGGAAAACATGAAGGCAGTTCTCGCGGACGTCCAGTCCGGTGCCTTCGCCAAGCGCTTCATTGAAGACCAGGACAACGGCGGCATCGAGTTTAAGGAACTGCGCGCCAAGGCGGAGCAGCACCCGATCGAGAGTGTCGGCCGGGAGCTGCGCTCCCTGTTCTCCTGGCAGCAGCAGGACCAGGATTATGTTGAAGGCTCCGCAGCCCGCTAAGGCGTAACGCCTGGCGCCGTTCAGAGCGCAACAGTGAGGCCGGGTTCACACTTAACAAATGTGAGCCCGGCCTTTCCGTCAGCCTAGACTTGATTTATCCCCAGGACTGCTATGCAGAGGATCAGCCGTGTCAAAACCCGTAGTACTGCTCGCCGAAGAGCTTTCGCCCGCCACCATCGAGGCCCTTGGCCCGGACTTTGAGATCCGGCAGACCGACGGCGCCGACCGTTCCCAGTTGCTCTCTGCCATCGAGGACGTCGACGCCATCCTCGTCCGGTCCGCCACCAAGGTGGACGCAGAGGCCATAGCCGCAGCGAAGAACCTGAAGGTCATCGCCCGTGCCGGCGTCGGCCTGGACAATGTCGACATCAAGGCCGCCACGCAGGCCGGCGTGATGGTGGTGAACGCCCCGACGTCCAACATCGTCTCCGCCGCTGAGCTCACGGTGGGCCACATCCTGAGCCTGGCCCGCCACATTCCGCAGGCCAGTGCCGCCCTGAAGGACGGCGAATGGAAGCGCTCCAAGTACACCGGCATCGAACTCTTCGAAAAGAAGATCGGCATCATCGGCCTGGGCCGCATCGGCGCCCTGGTCGCGGCCCGACTCCAGGGCTTTGACACAGAAATCCTCGCCTACGATCCCTACATCACCTCGGCCCGCGCTGCCCAGCTCGGCGTGAAGCTGGTGACCCTCGACGAGCTGCTGGCACAGTCGGACTTCATCACGATCCACATGCCCAAGACCCCCGAGACGGTCGGCATGCTCGGTGCGGAAGCATTTACCAAGATGAAGTCCACGGCCTACGTCATTAACGTCGCCCGCGGCGGACTCGTGGACGAGGAAGCCCTCTACACGGCACTGCTGGACGGCCAGATCGCCGGAGCGGGAGTGGACGTCTTCGTTCAGGAGCCCAGCACGGACCTGCCGTTCTTCAAGCTGGACAACGTGGTGGTGACCCCGCACCTGGGTGCCTCCACGGACGAAGCCCAGGAAAAGGCCGGTGTTTCCGTGGCGAAGTCTGTCCGACTCGCCCTCGCCGGTGAACTCGTGCCCGACGCCGTGAACGTCGCCGGCGGGGTCATCGCCCCCGATGTCCGCCCGGGCATCCCGCTCATCGAGAAGCTGGGCCGTATCTTCACGGCGCTGACGCATGACTCGCTGACCCAGGTCGACGTCGAGGTTGCCGGTGAGATCGCCGCCCTTGACGTCAAGGTCCTGGAACTCGCCGCACTGAAGGGCATTTTCGCCGACGTTGTCACCGAGCAGGTGTCCTACGTCAACGCCCCTGTCATCGCCGAACAGCGCGGCATCAACGTCCGCCTCATCACCACCCCGGATGCCGAGGACTACCGCAACGTCCTCACCCTCCGCGGCGCCCTGAGCGACGGCAGCCAGATCTCGGTCGCCGGCACCTTGACCGGCCCCAAGCAGGTGCAGAAGCTCGTCGGCGTCAACGGCTACGACGTCGAGATCCCCATCAGCGAACACCTCGTTGTGGTTTCCTACGCCGACCGTCCCGGTGTCATCGGCACCATCGGCCACATTCTGGGCATGAACAACATCAACATCGGCGGCATGCAGGTTGCCCGGAGCGCAGAGGGCGGCCAGGTTCTGGCGCTGCTCACGATCGACAGCTCCGTCCCGCAGCAGGTCCTTGACGCCATCAAGGCCGGCATCGGTGCCGAGATGGTTCGCGAAGTGGATCTCGAAGACTAAGAAGATGAACACAGGGTGAACTCCGCGCCGCGGCTGTCACCCTGCCAAGTATGACTGGCCGGTCTGCGTACAATGGCTAGGTCCGAATTAAGGATCTTGCCGGCAGGCCGGCCAATACTTTTTGTACGCCCGCAAGGGACAACCTTCGCCTTTAGCGGTGATGAGGCGTGCGCACGCCATCCAGGTTTCAGGGAGCCCAATGAATGCCGTCCAGAGGTTCATCAGAAGCAAAGTGCTGCTGCTGACCGCTGCCATTTTGATCGCCGCCATGTGTCTGTCCGTCCTGGTCCAAACCCAGTCGCAGGCCGCGCTGAACCGGACAGTGGACGAAAACTCGCGCGGGCTATACGACATCCTGGTCCAGGCCAAGGCCGGAACCGGAGGCGCACTGATGCAGCCGGACATCGCCACAGGCCAGGGCGGCATCAGCTTCGACCAGCTGCAGGGCATCCGGGACCTCCAGGGCACCTCCGTCGCGGCGCCCATCAGCCTAGTGTCCCGCGTCACCCAGAACCTCGAGGCCCCGAGACTTGAAGCGATGGACTACCTCGGCTTCAACTCAGGCCTCGTTGGCACAGCCACGGCCGGAGACCCGAGCGCAACCGATCCCAGCAAATGGCCTGCGGCGGAGTCCGTGCTGGAGGACACCCCCAAGAAGTACCGGCTGACGGCCAGTGCCACGAGTTCGGACGGCTCATCCGAGAAGACACTCTTCAAGTCCACTGCCGAAGGGACCCTCGGCAAGGGCCGCCTCGTTGAAGAGGAGACGGCCGGCGGCAGGAGCGTGCGGATCGCCGGACCCGAGGGGGAGACGGGCATCAAGTTCCCCGCTCCTGCAGGCGGGTCCGAGCACAGCCTTTTCAACCTCACCGTTGCGCTGCCCATGGCACCGGAGGTCACAGAGTCCGTGGTCGCCGTCGACCCCGTTGCCGAACGTGCACTGCTCGGAACCGCAGGAGACTTCCTGGCCCCCCTGGAGAAGGCGCCGCCCGCCGACGCCCGCAACGCCGCTGCGGTGGGACAGCACTTTGAAAGCCTCTTCACCAGCGGCATCAGCATGAAGGAACTGGAAGAGGGGCCGGACTTCCTCGGGGTAAAGCTCAAGTACTGGGCCCCGCTGATGACCCAGTACCAGCAGGCAAAGCTCAGCGGCCAACTGACTGAGGATTCCCAGGCGATTCCGCTGATTGTCCGCTCGGGCACAGCTCTCGACCTGAAGTACTCGGTGAAGATCGAGGAAATCGACGACGCCGGAAATGTGGTCAAGGACGTCGGAACGGTTGACCGGTCCCTCGGCAAGGACTACCTGCCGTTCGTATCAAAGTCGCCCTTCGCCCTCTCCTGGCCGGGGTCCACGGATCACTCCAAGTTGCTGGGGAACCCGGAAAGCTTCGGACGCGGCCTCTACACTCCTGCCACGTGGAGCACGAACTTCGCCTCGGCTCCCAAGTACACAGACGGCTCTACCGCCTCCAACGGCGCAGTGGACAAGACAGCGACGCCCGGCGAGTGGGTAACCGTTAACCGCCTTCCGGAAAAGACGGCGGCAGGCGAACCCGTAGACCAGACCCAGCGCAATCCCGTTGATGAGCGCTCCTACCGGGAGAATCTCGAGACGGGGGAGAAGCTCGCATCTCCGCTCGCCATGGTTTATGGGACCTTCGATCCCGCCGCCGTCCAACAGGCGGCCGGCGATGTCAACAGGCTCCCTCTGGGAGGCTACGACCCCACGCCGCTGACCCTGACCAAGGATGCCCAGGGCAAGGACGTCCAGAACACCACGCTGAAACCGTCACTCAGCGCAACAGGGCTGGTCAGCCAGTCCGCGGGCGCCATCACGGACTACTACGGCCTGGCGGCCGCCCGCGGGTACGAGAAGAACGCCTCGGTCATCGACGCCGTGCGTGTGCGTGCCGCAGCGCCCGGAAGCTGGAAGCAGGTCCAGCCGGAAGTGGAGAAGCTGGCCAACGAGATCCGCGACATGGGCCTGGAAGCCACGGTCGTGGCAGGCTCCGCCCGCGAGGACGCCAACATCTTCGTCCCCGGCTACTCAAGGGACGGCGCCGGCAAGGAGTCTGCACTGGGCACCGTCCAGCAGTCATGGGTCAGGCAGGACGCCGCCGACGCCGTGAGCGGCTCGCTGACCGCCACGAACATCACGCTGCTCTTCCTTACTCTGTGCGGCGCAGCGCTGCTGACAGGTGCATCAACCGTGAGCTACGTCCGCCAGCGGCGCCGCGAGGCCGGTACGCTGCGCGCCATGGGCTGGACCCAGCGGAAGATCCGCTCATGGGTGCTGGAGGAATTCGCTGTGGGTGCCGGTCTTCTGGCAGTGGCCGGCATTATCCTGAGCCTGCTGAGCTGGAACCTTGCCACGCTGATCGTCTCGGCATCCGTGCTGGTGCTGTATGCGGCGGCGGCGTTCTTCGCCGCGCAGCAGCTGCGGCACCGCGAGGAGGTGGACCAGGAGCCGCAGCACGACGAGCGGCTCATCGCGGTTGACTCGCCCCTGACGTTCGCCAACCGGCAAGTCACCACCAACCGCTTCAATGCCATCTCGCTCGCGGTGGCCGTCGGAGTGTTCGGCGCGGCAGTCGGTGGCCTGATCGCGCTGCTGATCGACATCCCGCGCGCCGCCGGCGCCAGCGCACTGAGCGGAATGGCCGCTGCCAGCGTCGCCCTGCCGAGCATCATCCTGGGCATCGCCGGTGTTGCCGTCGGACTGCTGCTGACCCTCGTGACCGGGCGTTTCGAGCTGCAGGCCAAGCGTCAGTACCTGGGCACGCTTGAGGCGATGGGGTGGAACCCCGACATGCTTGGGCAGGTTCGGTTCTTCGAGAATGTCCTGGTGGGCGCGGTGGCGGTGCCGCTCGGCGTCCTGGGCGCCCTCGGTGTCGGGCTGCTCCTTGCTCCCTATGCCGCGCTCTGGGCCGCCGTGGCCGGGCTCGTGGCCGTACTTTGCTGGATTCCGATTGCAACGAAAGTAGTCCAATGACCAACGACCTTAACCTTCGCCGGGCGCGCGGGAACGACGACGGCGAAGGCCCGCTCCAGACGCGCGCCAACACCCTCGTCAAGGCCGCCGATCACGGTACACCGCTGGAACTGAACAACATCACCATCCGCTACGGCGGGGGCAAGGGCGGAGCCGACGCCGTCAGCGTGGTGGAGGGATTCGACCTGACGCTGCACGCCGGCGAGATGCACTGCGTCGCCGGCCGCAGCGGCTCCGGCAAGACCAGCATCCTGACGGTGGGAGCCGGTCTCACACTGCCGACGTCGGGCCGGGTGCTGTGGGAGGGCGAGTCGCTTGAAAGCATGGGCGACGACGAGATCGCCGATCGCCGCCGTGCCCTCATCGGTTACGTCGACCAGGGCGGGGCGCTGATTGACGGGATGAGCGCCCTCGAGAACGTCTTGTTGCCGGCTGTTCCCGACGGCGAAGTGGAGCAGCGCCGGGACATGGCCAAGGACCTGCTGGACCTGGTGGGCCTGGGTCGCAGGATGCGGCACCGCCCCGCCCAGCTGTCCGGCGGTGAGCGCCAGCGCGTGGCCATAGCCCGGGCGCTCATTCTGGGAACCCGCGTGCTCGTGGTCGATGAGCCCACGGCAAGCCTGGACCGGGCGTCCGCCAACCGCATCATCAGCATCCTGAAGGACACCACGTCTGACGGCATTGCTGTCCTCGTTGCTTCACATGATCACGAACTGGTCCGGCTCAGCGATACGCTGACGGAACTGATCTAGATCCATCCCTCCGCACCAAAGGTAACTTTCCGCCCGTGACTTCCCCAGACAAGAGCCCGTTCTACATCACGACGGCCATCACGTACCCGAACGGTGTGCCCCACATCGGCCATGCGTACGAATACATTGCCACCGACGCAATGGCCCGCTTCAAGCGGCTCGACGGCTACGACGTGATGTTCCTGACAGGCACTGACGAGCACGGACTGAAGATCGCCCAGACCGCGGAAAAGGAAGGCATCACCCCCAAGGAGCTCGTAGACCGGAACGCGGAAATCTACAAGGCGGCCCATGCTGCCCTGGGCATCTCCTACGACCGGTTCATCCGCACCACAGACGCCGACCACTACACCGCCTCCCAGGCCATCTGGAAGAAGATGGAAGCCAACGGGGACATCTACCTGTCCAAATACGAGGGCTGGTACTCCGTCCGCGACGAGGCCTACTACGGGGAAGACGACACCGTGGTCAAGGAGGACGGCGCGCGGTACACCAAGGAGACCGACACCCCGGTGACCTGGACAGCCGAGGAAAGCTACTTCTTCCGCCTCTCCAACTACCAGGACAAGCTGCTGGCGCTCTACGAGGCGCAGCCGGAATTCGGTGCTCCGCAATACCGCTTCAACGAAGTGATCAGCTTCGTGAAGCGTGGTTTGGAGGACCTGTCGATCAGCCGGACCACTTTCGACTGGGGTGTCCCGGTACCGGGCAACGACAAGCACGTGATGTACGTCTGGGTCGACGCCCTGACGAACTACCTGACGGGCGCCGGGTACCCGGACACGGATTCTGAGTCCTTCAGGAAGTACTGGCCCGCGGACGTCCACATCATCGGCAAGGACATCTCGCGCTTCCATGCCATTTACTGGCCGGCCTTCCTGATGAGCGCCGGCCTGGAGTTGCCGAAGCGCATCATGATCCACGGCTTCCTCAACAACAACGGCGTCAAGATGTCCAAGTCCCTGGGCAACGTTGTGGCCCCTGAGGACTTCGTGGCGCAGTACGGCCTTGACCAGGTCCGCTTCTTCTTCCTCCGCGAAGTTCCCTTTGGCGCCGACGGCAGCTACAACCACGAGGCAATCGTGGGCAGGATGAACTCCGACCTGGCGAACAACTTCGGCAACCTCGCCCAGCGCTCTCTGTCCATGGTGGCGAAGAACTGCGGGGGGCAGGTGCCGGTGCCCGGCCCGTTCACCGCTGACGACCAGGCCATCCTCGCCCAGGCGAACGCCCTGCTTGGCCAGGCCCGTGCGGCCTTCGACAAGCAGGAATTCAGCCGCGCCCTCGAAGCGATCTGGGGCGTGCTGGGCGACACCAACGCATACTTTGCCGAACAGGCCCCGTGGGTCCTGCGGAAGACCGACGTCGAACGCATGCAGACGGTACTGTACGTGACGCTGGAAGTGCTGCGGGTCGTGGCAATCCTGGCGCAGCCTGTCATGCCGGGCGCCATGGCCACGCTTCTCGCTGCACTGGGCCAGCCGGAAGGCGGCGCACGGCAGTTCGCTGCGATCCCCGTGCCGATCGTGCCCGGCACCAGCCTGCCCGCACCGGCTCCGGTCTTCCCGAAGTATGAGGAGCCGGCCGAAGGCTGACCCTGTTTTTCCGGCGGCGGTCGCTGCCGGCGCCCCCGCGCCCGGTTTCATCCAGGGCGCGGGGGCCTTTTTCTTTGTACCCATACCGGCGCCGCGCGTAACCAAGTGGTGGCAGGTACAAACGGGCGCGAGGACCGACGCCACCAAGTAGAAGGCCCCCGAATAAGGCGTACTGGCTACTCGGGACTGCCGCGGCACCGCATCCTACCCTGAGATTGCAAGCAGACTGACGGCGTCATTGGGAGTATCCAGCATCTCTATTCCACGGTTTGACCTTCAGACAGTGGTTCGGGTGAGACGGAAATGCCGCGAACGGTCCGGTCAGTTTGATCACGGTATGGAGGGACATGAAATGAGACGAACTATCGCGGCAGTGGGGCTTGTGGGTCTTGGACTCCTGGGCACCACACTCCCGGCCATCGCCACGCCGGGCGACGGGCAGGTCGAAGTCTGCCACCACACCGGCTCAGAGACGAACCCGATCATCGAGATCGACGTCAATGAGGAAGGTCACGAGAACGGCAACGGCGGCGACGGCGGAAACGGGAACGGGAACAGCGGCGGTAACGGTGGTGGCAACGGCAACGGCGTCGGCCATCAGGGGGACTGCTACCCAGACAACGAGGAGGAACCGCCGTACGAGGAGCCGCCCGCCGAGGAACCGCCGGCCGAGGAGCCACCCGCGGAGGAGCAGCCTCCTGTTGTGGCACCCCCTGTTGTGGCACCTCCTGTTGTGGCACCCCCGGTTGTGGCACCCCCGGTGGTTGCACCGCCGGCGGTTGTGGTACCCGAGGCTCCAGTGGTCAAGCCTGTAGTGAAGCCGGTGGTCAAGCCTGCGGCAAAGCCGGTGGCGAAGCCGGCAGTGGCTGCTCCTGCAGCGGCGGCGCCGGTTGCGGCGGTACCTGTTGCAGCTCCTGCGACCAATGCGGGCTACAACGTGCAGACGGCTGCCGGCGGGGGAACCGAGAGCGGGATTCCTGCTTGGCTGGCCGCCCTGACAGCCCTCTTTACGGGCCTGTCCGCCGTAGTCCTGGGGCGGGGTGGGGCCCGGGCCAGGAAGCTTGGCAGCTGAACGGTAGCGGTTTGAGGGTGCCACGTGGCTGGGACGTGGCACCCTCCTTTCCGATTCCCGCCATAAGGAGGAGCCATGGGCAGCCATCGACAGAATAGGGAGGCGGAGCGTGGGGGCAGCCGAAGGCTGCTGCTCAGCTACGTGGACCTGCTTGTGTTGTCATTTTGCTGTCTGGGGATCCTGACTGCCTGGCTCATCTATGGCGTTGGCGGCAGCGGCCTGTCACCCGCTGCCGCTGTGAACCCGCCGGCCGCCAGGTATTCACCTGCCGCGCCCACGACGCAGTTCCCGGAGACGGGGGCGCCGGGCGAGGTACCTGCCGCCCCTGCAACATCTCCCGCCGCGGGCAAGGCTGCTGCTCCTGCAAAAGCTGCGGCCCCGAGGCCGTCTGCGGCCGCGAAGCCGCTGGTTATTACCGCCGCACCTCCGCAGCGCATCATCTATCCTGCTGCCGGCATGGACATAGCAGTGCACCCCCTGAAACCGGGCAGCGGCGATATGGACAGCAGGTCCATCGTGCCACCGGAGACCATGGACGGGTACTGGCTCACACCGTTCGGCCAGCCCGGCGTCGGCTCCGTAAACACGACCTACGTCATCGGCCACAGCTGGGAAGGCCAGGACGCGCCCTTTAACCACCTCAGCTCAGCCGCAGTCCCGGGGGATATACTCACCGTCGTCACTGCCAAGGCAAAGCTCAGCTACAAGGTGGACTCAGTCACGACTTATACGAAGTCCTCCCTGAAGGACAGTCCCATCTGGTCTGTTGTGCCTAACCGCCTCGTGCTGGTCAGTTGCTTTACCCAAGACCTCTGGGGCAAGAACGTGGCCGTGGTCGCGTCACCGGTGCCGTCCAAGTAAGCCTGCCGCAATCTCCTCCGTCTGAATAATGAGACGGTTTGACCAGAATGTGGATCGCTTGGCTACTCTGAAAACCATGAGCGCATCAACGATCAATCTCGCTGTCATCCCCGGCGACGGCATTGGCCCCGAGGTCACCGCCGAAGCCCTCAAGGTCCTCGAAAAGGTGGTCGCGGCCGAGGGTGTCACTCTCGAACAGACCCACTACAAGCTGGGCGCGCAGCACTGGCTCGAGACGGGCGAGACCCTCCCCGATGAGGTGCTGGCGGATCTGCGGACCCGCGACGCCATCCTGTTCGGAGCCGTAGGTGCAGCCCCCGGAGATACCCGGATCCCGTCGGGCATCATCGAACGCGAGATGCTGCTCAAGCTGCGCTTCAGCCTGGACCACTTCGTGAACCTGCGGCCCTCCAGGCTTTACGGCAGCGTGGGCAGCCCGTTGTCCAACCCGGGAAACATCGACTTCGTCGTTGTCCGCGAAGGTACGGAAGGCCCCTATGTGGGCAACGGCGGCACGCTGCGGGGCGGAACACCCCATGAAGTGGCCACGGAGGTTTCGCTGAACACCGCCCACGGCGTGGAACGGGTCGTTCGCGACGCTTTCCGGCGTGCCAACGAGCGCCCGCGCAAGAAACTGACGCTGGTCCACAAGCACAACGTCCTGGTGTACGCGGGTCACCTGTGGAAGCGCACGGTCGAGGCCGTGGCCCAGGAATTTCCCGAGGTCAGCCATGACTACCTGCACATCGACGCCGCCACCATTTTCATGGTCACGGACCCCGGGCGATTCGATGTGATCGTCACCGACAACCTCTTCGGCGACATCATCACGGACCTTGCCGCAGCCATCACAGGCGGCATCGGTCTCGCCGCCTCCGGCAACATCAACATGGATCGCACGGCGCCCTCCATGTTCGAGCCCGTTCACGGTTCTGCACCGGACATCGCCGGGCAGCAGAAGGCGGACCCCACGGCGGCCATCCTGTCGGCGGCTCTCCTGCTGGAGCATCTCGGCTATTCCGCCGCGGCACGAAAGATCGAAGCCGCCGTCGTGGCCGACGTCGAGAGCCGCGACGGTGAAGTGCGCAGCACCAGCGCCATCGGGGACGCCATCGCCGCTGCCGTTTAGGCCCGTCCTTCAGGCGTAAGCTTGACCTGAATCACCAATATGCTGCCGTGGTCCGATGCTGAACCACGTTCACATGCCAGGCAGCCGACCGTGGAGGAACCATGACTCAGACTGCCCATGGCGTCGAATTCACCCAGCATCCCTCGGCAACCCCGAAGTCTGCTGAAGAGCGTGCAGCCATCCTGGCAAACCCGGGATTTGGCAACTACTTCACCGACCACACTGCGATCGTTGACTACAGGGTCGACGAACACGGAAACGGCGGCTGGCACGATGCCCGGATTGAGGCCTATGGGCCTATCACCCTGGACCCGTCCGCAGCCGTGCTGCACTACGGCCAGGAGATCTTCGAAGGGTTGAAGGCATACCGGCATGCCGACGGCACCATCTGGGCCTTCCGCCCGGAGGCCAACGCGGCACGCCTGAACCAGTCGGCCCGCCGTCTTGCCCTGCCGGAGCTTCCCGCAGAGTACTTCCTCGGTGCCGTCCGCGAACTCGTGGCAGCGGACAAGGAATGGGTCCCCTCGGGCGACGGCGAAGCCCTCTACCTCCGTCCGTTCATGATTGCCACCGAGGCGTTCCTGGGCGTTCGGGCAGCCCGGGAGGTGTCCTTCAGGGTCATCGCCTCCCCGGCCGGCAACTACTTTGGCGGCGAGCTCAGGCCCGTCTCCATCTGGATCTCGCGCCAGTACGCCCGGGCAGGCCGCGGCGGCACAGGTGCCGCAAAGTGCGGCGGAAACTACGCGGCGTCCCTGATCGCGCAGCAGGAGGCAGAGGCGAACGGCTGCAAGCAGGTGCTGTTCCTGGACCAGTTCAACGACAACGCGGTTGAGGAACTTGGCGGCATGAACGTCTTCTTCGTGATGAAGGACGGCTCGCTTGTCACCCCGGCGCTGACGGGCACCATCCTTGAAGGCGTTACCCGGATGTCCGTCATCCAGGTGGCGAAGGACATGGGCCGGGATGTGAGCGAGCGCAAGATCACGCTGGATGAATGGCGCGACGGCGTGGCCTCCGGAGACATCACCGAGGTCTTCGCCTGCGGGACTGCAGCCGTGATCACGCCCATCGGCGTCCTCAAGGACGAGACTGAATTCATCGGCTCCGAGGATGCCAAAGCCGGCGAAACCACCATGGCCATCCGTGAGCACCTTCTGGGAATCCAGACGGGCACGGTCCCGGACACACACGGCTGGCTCACCAGGCTGGCCTGAGCCGGTCCGTCCGCCCGACAAACAACGCGAACGACGGCGGTCCCCACTTTGTGTGGGGGCCGCCGTCGGGCATTAACTTGTTCCTGGTGGCTCCCGAGGACGTTCAGACGGTAAGGCTGTGGACCTTCAACCTCGGGTTCTACAACATGGTGTGGGGCGTCGGAGCGATCACAGGCGCCCTTTTGCTCGGGAGCAGCGGCGCCGCCGGCCGGGCGCTGCTCCTTTTCACCTGTCTCGGGCATGTCTTCCTCGGCCTACTGCTCCTGGTCACCGAACGGCGGCTGTGGGCCAATGGCGTCGCCGAGGCCGCGCTGCCGCTGGTCATCGTCATCCTGCTGCTTGTCTGAACGGCCGCTGGTGCAAAGATGTACTTGTGACGTCTGAGCCCTCGAGCCCTGCATTGACCGCCAGCAGCCCCCTGACGCGCTTCCGCCTCGCGCCCAATCCCGGGCCGATGAGCCTGGAAGGCACCAATTCGTACGTCATAGCGGCGGCCGGCCATCCGGGTGCTGCCGTGGTGGATCCTGGCCCGCTCGACGAGGCGCACCTGCACGAGCTGGCAGCCCGTACCGTGGAACTGATCCTGATCACCCACCGCCATCGTGACCACACCGCAGGGGCGGCACACCTCCACGAACTGACGGGTGCCCCGGTCCGTGCCGCCGACCCGGCTCACTGCACTGCAGGGGCGCCGCTGCAGCCCGGCGAGGTCATCTCCGTGGCCGGAACCGAGATCCGGGTCCTGGCCACGCCGGGACACACCTCCGACTCGGTCTGCTTCCACCTGCCCCTCGACGGCCCTGCCGGTTCCGTGCTCACGGGCGACACCATCCTGGGCCGCGGAACCACGGTGCTGGACCACCCGGACGGCCGCCTCGACGATTACCTGTCCTCCCTCGACCGGCTGGAACTGCTGGGGCCGGCCACGGTGCTTCCCGCCCACGGGCCTGTCCTGCCTGCTCTGGACGCCGTAGTCCGGGCCTACCGCAGCCACCGGCTTGACCGGTTGTCCCAGATCCGCGCTGCCCTCGCCGGGCTCGGCGGGGAACCGGGTATCGCGGAGGTCACCGATGTCGTCTATGCCGACGTCGACCCGACCGTGCGGCGCGCGGCCGAGAATTCGGTGGCAGCCCAGCTGGAGTACCTGCGTTCCCTGCGCGAGCGGCTCTGACGCGCACCCACCGCGGGAACCCCTGGGTGCGCGGCGGGCTCACCCGGGTGAGACTGTAGGCTTGGGGCCATGCGTATTGCCCGGTTTGTAGTTGATTCTGATCCCCTCTACGGCGTCGTTGAAGGCGAGCCAGGCAGTGAGGAAGTCACTGTCATCAACGGCGACCCCTTCTTCAACGGTGTGGAACGCACCCACGTCCGCCACAAGCTGGAGGACGTCCGCCTGCTGGCACCCATCATTCCCCGCAGCAAGGTGATCGGCGTGGGCCGCAACTTCGCGGAACACGCCCGCGAACTCGGCAACGAAGTGCCCCAGCACCCCCTGCTGTTCCTGAAGCCCAACACCTCCGTGGTGGGTCCGAACGATCCCGTCGTGCTTCCCGAGTTCTCCGATGAAGTCTCCTACGAGGCTGAACTCTGCGTGGTGATCGGGCGGATCTGCAAAGACGTTCCGGAGGAGCGCGCGGACGACGTGATTTTCGGTTACACGTGCGGCAACGACCTCACCGCCCGGGACGTCCAGAAAATCGATCTGCAGTGGGCCCGTGCCAAAGGGTTCGACACCTCCGCGCCGCTCGGACCCTGGATCGAGACCGAGCTTGACCCCGAGGACCTGTCCATCAAGGGCCGGCTCAACGGCGAGCTCCGCCAGGACGGCAGCACCAACCAAATGATCCGCGGCGTCCGGGAACTCGTCTCCATCGTCTCGAGCGCGTTCACCCTCCTGCCCGGTGACGTCATCATGACAGGCACCCCGGCAGGCGTTGATCTGGTGCAGGCCGGGGACCGCTTCGAAGTCGAAATCGAGGGCATCGGCAGGCTTTCCAACCCCATCGTCCGCCGCTAGCCTGATTCGCCAGGCATTCCCGGCAGCCGCCACGCCCTGGGCGTGGCGGCTGCGCTGCTTTCGGCGCTGCAACCAGCCGGGGAGTTGCCGACGAGTTCCCCCGTGATGCAGGCGGTAAAGTTGGAGTCACTATGACTACTCCTTCTGCGTCGAACGCCGTCTCCAGCTCTGCCCTCCGTGAAGTCACCGCCGACACTCCCGTGCGTGTCCGGTTCTGCCCTTCGCCCACCGGCACCCCGCACGTCGGCCTGATCCGCACGGCCCTCTTCAACTGGGCCCACGCCCGGCACACCAAGGGCACATTCGTGTTCCGCATTGAGGACACAGACGCCGCGCGCGACTCGGAAGAAAGCTACCAGCAGCTGCTCGAGGCGCTGAAGTGGCTCGGCATCACCTGGGAAGAAGGCGTGGAAGTCGGCGGCCCGCACGAGCCGTACCGCCAGTCACAGCGCCTGGACCTCTACAAGGACGTCGTCACCAAACTCATCGAGGCCGGCTACGCCTACGAGTGCTACTCCTCGCCGGAGGAAGTGGAGGCACGCCACCGGGCCGCCGGTCGGGACCCCAAGCTGGGCTATGACAACTTCGACCGCGACCTGTCCGATGAGCAGGTGGCGGCGTTCAAGGCCGAAGGCCGCGAGCCCGTGCTCCGCGTTCGCATGCCCGACGAGGACGTCACCTTCACCGACCTGGTGCGCGGCGAGATCACTTTCAAGGCCGGCAGCATCCCGGACTACGTCATCGTCCGCGCGGACGGCTCACCGCTGTACACGCTGGTCAACCCCGTAGACGACGCCCTGATGGGCATCACCCATGTGCTGCGCGGCGAAGACCTGCTCTCGTCCACGCCCCGGCAGGTGGTGCTGATCCGTGCGCTGATGAACATTGGCGTGGCCAGCTACATGCCCGTTTTCGGCCACCTTCCGTACGTCATGGGCGAAGGCAACAAGAAGCTGTCCAAGCGTGATCCGCAGTCCAACCTGTTCCTGCTCCGTGACCGCGGTTTCATCCGCGAGGGGCTGCTCAACTACCTCTCGCTGCTGGGCTGGAGCCTCTCCGCCGATGAAGACATTTTCACCGTGGACCAGCTGATTGAAAACTTCGACGTCAAGGACGTCCTGGCTAACCCGGCCCGCTTCGACATCAAGAAGGCCGAAGCCATCAACGGCACCCACATCCGCATGCTCGATCCGGAGGATTTCCGTGGCCGGCTGGTCCCGTACCTCCAGGCTGCAGGGTTTGTGGGGGACAGCTTGACCCCGCGCCAGGAGGAGATCCTCGCCGAGGCGGCCCCGCTGATCCAGGAGCGCATCTCCCTGCTGGGTGAGGCACCGGAAATGCTCGCCTTCCTGTTCAAGAACGACGACGCCATCGACATCGCTGACGACGCACGCAAGGGGCTTCCGCAGAACCTGGACGAGGTGCTCGACGCCGCGCTGGCCGCGCTCGAGCCCATCGAGGACTGGAGCGCAGAGAACATCCAGACCGCCCTGAAGGAGGCCCTGGTGGAAGACCTTGGCATCAAGCCGAGGCTGGCGTTCGGCCCAGTCCGCACCGCAGTCTCCGGCCGCCGGATCTCGCCCCCGCTGTTCGAATCCATGGTGATCCTGGGCAAGGACTCGTCACTGGCGCGGCTGCGCGCCTTCCGCGGCTGATGCAGGGGCAGGCGGGCGTGGAAGCCGGCGTCGTTCTCGACCGCCGCTTCGGCGCGGTGGGTGGGGTCCTTTTCGATATTGACGACACGCTGGTCGACCTGGCCTTCTCCATGACCACGGCCCTGCGCGACGTCAGTGAACATCTCCTGCCGGGCCTGGACCAGGCCGGGTGGGAGAGGTTCGGCAGGATCTTCACGCACGAAACCACGCATTATTATGACCGCTACCTGGCGGGCGAACTGACCTTCAACGAACAGCGGCTGCTTCGGGGGCGTGCGGCACTGGGGCATTTCGGCGTCGACCTCGGCGAGGGCGAAGAAGCGCACAGCTGGCTCACTTCCTATGCCCGCCTGCAGCCGAGCTACGTCCGGGCGTTCGAGGACGTTCTGCCGCTGCTGGATGCCTTGGATGACGCCGGCATACCCTACGGCGCCGTGAGCAACAACGTGCATGATTACCAGCGTGCCAAGCTCGACAGCGCCGGGCTGGAACGGATCCGCAGGCTCGTGGGCACTGACACGGTTGGAGTGCCGAAGCCCGATCCTGCCATCTACCTGGAAGGCGTGCGCTTGCTGGGCAGTTCCCCGGACAGCACCCTCTATATCGGCGACAACCTCCTGCTCGACGCAGAAGGCTCGACGGCGGCCGGCCTGGTGGGCGTCTGGCTGAACCGGACGGGGGAGTCAGCTCCGGACTACAAGGGACATGAGGTCGGAACGCTGCTCGAACTGCTGGTCCAGCCGTAGCGGGCGCTGGCCGGCCCGGCGGCTGCGGAACCTTGATGCCTCGGGCCGTAGCGTTCCTAGCGGACCAGGGCGTTCTTTTGCCGGCCGCTGATTTTGGAGCGGCGACCGCAGTTTGAGCAGGTGATCTGATATGACCGGGACGTTGTAAAGACGGGAATGAAGAACAGCGTGAATCTGGTGGCACGCTCCTCCAGATAGTGCTGGGCGAAGGCCCCGCACTGTTGGCAGGTCGCAGCCCGCGAGGGCAGTTCCCTGACTTTGGTGCTGAGGCCGAAGAGGATGAACATCATGTGCCTTTCAGCTGTGTATGGTCGGCGATGACGGTGGTTCTGCCGGGCTGATGGCCTTGCATGGCCATGAGGGCGATGGCCCGTGCGATTTTTGCCCCGCCCAGCGAAGACGGTTCGATGGGGTTCGCATAGTCGCTGTCCTCGCTGCACAGAAGGCGCAGGTCGATCAGGGAGATGCCCAGGGAGAAAGCGGCCCGCGTGATGCAGTCATTGAAAATCGCAAGGGCTGTTTTGATCGTCCTGTAGGCCGGTCCGTTGGATGGGGTGTCGTAGATAGTGCACACAGCGGACGGCAGGCCGGTCGAGGCAACTGCCTTTGCCATGGCCTGATAGCCGGCAGCGAAGTCATCCTGGACAGCGGCGAGAATGTTCAGCGCAGCTGTGACATCTCCGGCGGGCATTTGCAGGATGTCGGCGAAACCCAGGGCGTCATTGCCGCCGACGCTGACCACAAGATGCGTAGCGTCCTCTGGCAGGAGGCGCAGCTGCCGGTCCACATCGGCCATCACGTCGCCGTCGAGAGCCAGCAGGGTGGCCTGCCACCCGGGCGGGAGTTCCTGGCGGAGTTGCGTGATGACGTCCGGGTCTTCGCCCACGTACGCCTTGTTGTCGAAAATCGAATCGCCCAACAGCACCACGTGGCCGGATGAGCGGGGCGTGCCCGCCACTGTCATTGCGTCTCCCTGCCCCTCACTTGGTGTCCCCGTCAATGACTGTTGGTCCAGCCATAGGGGTTCGCGCCGGACCCGCCGCTGCGGCAATGGTCATAACCCTGCTGCCAGGCATCCCGGACAGCGGCGACCAGACCCGCCAGCAAAGGGTAGTAGGGGTGATCGGGCCCGATGAAAATCATCTCTTCGCGGGCCGTGTCGATGATCCTGCCGATATCGCTCACCGTACTCATGCCGCATCCTGACACGAATTTCTTCCCGTGGCGAGGACACTGTGCGAGGGGTGACGCACCTAACACGCGATGACGCCGCTGCCGATTTGTGCAGGACCAGCCTCTCGGGTAAAGTAATTACTCGTGCTGAGGCGCTCGGAGCGCAGGATTGATCCTGTGAGACCGGCCCGAAAGTGCCTTTGGGATATGGTGTAATTGGCAACACTACGGTTTCTGGTACCGTCATTCTAGGTTCGAGTCCTGGTATCCCAGCTCTGAATTATCCGCGGAATTCCCGCAGATTTTCGGAAGTTCCAAAGAGAATTACCGATTTGGAACAGCAGCTAAGTGTATGAAACAATCACTTAGCCCGAATGGCAGAGATGCTGATCGGAAAAGTACGCGGCCCCATCGTATAGCGGCCTAGTACGCCGCCCTCTCACGGCGGTAACGCGGGTTCGAATCCCGCTGGGGTCACAAGACAGCAGGCTCCGGGCTTATGCCCGGAGCCTGCTGTGTTTAATCCGCCGGGCGCCTTCCCCAGCAGTGGCTGGCCCGCAGAATCGCCTGAACTGGCATGATGAAGCTGTGACCTCATCCAATGAGCGGGCACCGTCTTCCGACAACACAGTGCCCAGCGGCCGGCAACAGTCCTCCCCCGAGCAGTCGGCCGGGGCTGTCGCGCTGCTTGAGGCCGTGCACCGCGATCTGGCTTCCGTGTCGTTGCCGCTGGCCCTGCCCGGCGCGGAACAAACCAGGCTGGAGATCCGCAGTTCTGTGTCCCAGCTCGATGACTACATCCTCCCGCGGTACCGCAGCCTGGACGCCCCGCTGCTGGCCGTCGTCGGCGGTTCCACCGGGGCGGGCAAATCGACGCTAGTCAACGCCCTCGTAGGCCATCCGGTGACACGGGCAGGAGCAATCCGCCCCACCACCCGACAGCCGATACTCCTGCACCATCCGGCGGACGCCGCCTGGTTTGAGGACCAGCGCGTCCTGCCGAGCCTCAGCCGCATCCGGGGTGTCGTCGTACCGGCCGAGGTCCCGGCCAGCCAGGCCCGCCCCGCCCCGGACGAAGCCGCCGTCTCTTCGCTGGTCCTGGTAGCGGACCCCGCCGTGCCGCAGGGCGTCGCCCTCCTTGACGCCCCCGATGTCGATTCCATTTCGGATGACAACCGCAAGCTGGCCGGCCAACTGCTGGCGGCAGCCGACCTGTGGGTTTTCGTCACCACAGCCAACCGCTACGCGGATGCTGTTCCCTGGAAGCTGCTGCTGAACGCTGCGTCCCGGGACATCATGGTCGCCGTGGTGCTCGACCGGGTCCCTCCGGCGGCGGAAGCCGAAGTCAGCGAAGACCTGCGTGCCATGCTGGCGCGCGAGGGGCTCGGGGAGGCTGGACTGTTTATCGTTCCGGAAGTTTCCCTCAACGAGCTCGGCATGCTTCCCGCCGCCGCCGTCCAGCCGCTCAAGGCCTGGCTGGGGAGCCTAGCCGCGGACGCCGCCGGCCGGGCAGACATCGCCCGGCGCACGCTCAATGGCACCGTGAGGGCACTGGGCCAGCGGGTACAGCTGGCGTCGGAGGCCGCAAGCGAACAGGCGCGGGCGGCAGGAGTCCTCGGCGACGACGTCCGTGGCGCGTACCGGGACGCGCTGGACCGGATCCTCAATGCCACCCAGGACGGAGCACTGCTGCGCGGAGAGGTACTGGCCCGCTGGCAGGATTTTGTGGGCACGGGCGAGTTCTTCAGAAGCGTCGAACAGAACATCGGCCTGTTCCGGGACCGTATGGGCGCGTTCTTCCGCGGCGAACCCGCCCCCGCGGTCAAAGTGGAAACCGCGATCGAAACGGGGCTGCAGGCGGTCATCGTCGATGAAGCGGCCAACGCTGCCGAGGATGCGGACCGGCGCTGGCGCTCGGACCCGGCCGGCCGCCAGCTGCTCGGCACGGACGATCTCTCGGGAACCACGCCGGGGTTTGGAGACGACGTCGCCGCGGAAATCCGGGCCTGGCAGGGGAGCCTGATGGAACTGATCCGGACCGAGGGGCAAGGCAAGCGGACGCAGGCGAGATGGCTCTCCTTTGGCATCAACGGCCTCGGAGCTGCCCTGATGGTGGTGGTGTTCTCCATGACTGCGGGCCTGACGGGCCTGGAAGTCGGCATCGCAGGCGGCACGGCCGTCGTCGGCCAAAGACTGCTTGAGGCCTTCTTCGGCGAGGACGCCGTGCGCCGGCTGGCCCGGACTGCCCGTGAAGACCTCCATGCCCGCTGCCAGAGGCTGCTGCAGGGTGAACAGGAGCGCTTCCTGGAACGGCTGGCGTTTGATCAGGGACCGTCAGCCGAAGTGCTTGCCGGCCATGCCCGGCTGCTGGCCCGGCTGGCGGACGCCGCATGAGCCGCCACGGCCTGGTCAAGGAAGAGACCCAGCTGCAGAGTCGTCTAGAGGCGCTGAACAATGCCCGTGAGCTGGCAGAGGGCGTCCTTCCGGACGACGCGCTCGATGAAGTCCTCCACGTGCTGGAACGGGCGAGCTCGCGGCGGTCCCTCTCGGCGGACCACACCGTGGTGGGCTTCTTTGGGGCCACCGGAAGCGGCAAGTCGACCCTGTTCAACGCCGTCAACGGGGCTGAGATCGCGACGGCGGCGGCCCGCCGGCCCACAACATCGGAACCGCTGGCGAGTGTCTGGGGAGTGGACGGCAGCGAAGCCCTGCTCGACTGGCTGGAGGTTCGCCAGCGCCATCATGGCCAGCCCGTGCCGGGCTTCGCCGACGAATCCAGCGGCCTCATCCTGCTCGACCTGCCGGACTTCGATTCGACGAGGACCGCAAACCGCGATACGGTGCAGCGGCTCGTGGGAATGGTGGACGTCCTCGTCTGGGTGCTGGATCCGCAGAAGTACGCCGACGCCGCCGTTCATAATGATTTTCTGGCCCCGCTGGCTTCACACGGCGCCGTCACGCTCGTAGTGCTGAACCAGATCGACAGGCTTCCCGAAGCTGACCTACCGCTCGTGCTTGAGTCGCTCAAGGAAATCCTCGCCCGGGACGGCCTCGGGAAAGTGCAGGTTGTGGCCGCTTCAGCCCTGACCGGCGCCGGAGTGGACAACGTCCGCGCAGCAATCCGCCAGGTCGTAGACCGGAGGGCAGCCCTGTCCCTGCGGCTCTCCGCCGATGTCTCCAAGGCCTCGGCCCGGCTGTCGGAGGCGTCCGGGGCAGGAGAGGCAGCAGGCGTGAAAAGCGGATCGAAGGCGCGGCTGGCGGAGGAGCTGGCCATCGCGGCCAACGTTCCGCTCGTGGTCGATGCTGTGGGACGCTCCTACAGGCAGGAATCCATCCGGAGGACCGGCTGGCCGGTAACGCGGTGGCTCGTCCGGTTCAGGCCGGATCCGCTGCGGCGCCTGAACCTGCGGCGCGCCGCCAACCCCGAGGTGAACAGGACCTCCCTGCCTGCGGCCGGCGCACCTGAACGGGCCAGGACAGACGCCGCGGTCCGTGAATTTGCCGACGCCGCGAGCGACGGCGCACCAGGCCCTTGGCGGGCGTCCATCCGGAATGCTGCCCGGACGGGGAGGGACCGGCTCCCGGACGCCCTCGACCAAGCCATCGCCGGGACTGACCTCAGAGCCGGACGGAAGTCCTGGTGGTGGGGTGTCTTCAACGTGCTCCAGTGGCTGTCGCTGCTGACGGCCGCAGGCGGACTGGGGTGGCTGGGTCTGCTCGCCGTCCTCGGTTACCTGCAGTTGCCGGTCCCGGAGGTGCCCCGTGTGGAGGGCTGGCCTGTTCCCACGCTCATGATTGCCGGAGGCGCAGTGCTGGGCATACTCCTTGCGGTCACCGCCAAGTTCATCACAGCGGGGGTTGCGCACGCCCGGATGGCCGCAGCGCGGAGGCGCCTCAACGCGGCAGTTACGCAGGTAGCCGGGAACCTTGTGGTGGATCCGGTGGAAGTGGAAATCAGCCGCCTGAAATCCTTCAATGCCGCTGTGAAGGCTGCCGCCAAGTAGTACCTGACCTGCGATTATGTCCTCATGCCAAACAAGTTATCGCCTCGCTTAGTTGGGTTACGGGGGCGTTAGGTTATGGCGCGGCGGCGCTAACCACCTATGCCCGGGAGGAGTCGGCGTTGCCGAACGTTGACGCTCCTCGTCGCAGCGTTTTTTCACTGCGTGCTTTTTTGTCGGTGCCCGATGTCATGCTCTCTGTATGGATGACAGGGCGGTGGTGGAGTCGTTGGAGGGCATCGAAGCCTCTGTCGCTGCGTTGGCTGTTGTTGTCCGCCGCGGGACCGGCGAGGTGGACGGGGACGTGACCGGAGGCGTGGCCTTGGCCACTGCTGCTCCTCTTTTGCACCAGGATCCTCTGCGGGGTACGGCGGACGCGTGTTTGGACGGTTTGGCGGAGGTGGGCAGGATGGAGGCCCAGCTGGCGGCCTTGAAGGTTCATTTCGCGGCTGGGTACGCCGCCGCTGCCGAGGCCTTGGCGGGACCGGCCAGTTCCCCGCAGGAGCGCACGGCCCAGGAGATCGCCGTGACCGCTGAGGTCGCCTGCGTTTTGACGGTGAGTGAACGCAGCGCCGCGGCCTTGCTGGGCGACGCCCGAACCCTGACCACCGCTCGGCCGTTGACGCTGTCCACATTGAGCTCCGGGAGCATTTCCTGGCAGCACGCCCGGATCCTGTGTGATGAAACAGCCAACCTGGAACCTGCGGCCGCAACGGCCTTGGAAACCCACTTCCTGGAAGCCTGCGTCCCGGAGCAGTCCGACCCGGAGTGGTCCGATGTGGACGCTGTCAGGCTGGGCGCTGCCCGGCGTGGGCCTGGCTGCCTGGCAGGGGAGTTGGTGCCGGGCAGGTTCCGGGCCAGGGCGCGTGCCTGGCGGGAACGGCATCATCCGGTGAGCATCGAAACCAGGCACCGCAGGAGCGTGAAGGACCGGCGGGTCGAGTATGTCCCGGACCGGGACGGAATGGCCTGGTTGTCGGCGTATCTGCCCGCGGACACCGCGGCGGGCATCTGGAACCGCAGCACAGATGCGGCCCGTGCTCTGAAGGGCCCGGCGGAGTCACGGACTTTGATGCAACTGCGCGCGGACGTCGCCGCTGGCTGGCTGTTATACGGTGAAGCGAAGAGTGTGGCCGGCGGGTTGGCGGAAGGGATCCTGTCGCCGTCGGCGCAGGTGCTGGTCACAGTTCCGGTGTTCTCGCTGCTTGATGCCGGAGAGGAACCGGCCGTACTGGACGGGTATGGCCCGGTTCCGGCGTCGATAGCCCGAAGGCTGGTTGCAGATGGGGCGACGTCGTTCCTGCGGGTGCTGACCGATCCCCGCGACGGGGCACCACTGGAGATCGGACGCACCAGTTACCGGCTGACGAAACCGATGCGCCAATGGCTCCGGCTCAGAGACGGGAAATGTCCCTTTCCCGGCTGCAACAATCAGTCCCTGGATAACGAAGCGGATCATCTGCTGGCCTGGTCCGAAGGCGGCGGCACCGGGATCGCCAACCTGGGTCAGCCCTGCCCGAAACACCACCGCCTGAAACACACGACGCTCTGGAGGCCGGTCAACGCGACGCGTGACAGCCCGCCCGGCTGGATTTCACAGGCGGGGCGGCACTATCCCAGCGAACAACAGGACTGGGAGCCACCCCACTTGCCAAACTACCTTGAGAGACTCGACCACCTCGACTGGCCAGACGGTCTCGAGGAACCGGACAACGAGGGCCTTGACCCACCACTGCTTGGTGTTCCACTGCGTGCGGACCCACTGCCCGTGGACCCCTTCCCCGATTGGACACAATTCACAGCCGCTTGAGGAATGGTTCCTTATGTTGTTACCGGGCTCAGTTCCGCGGCCGTTGCAGGGTCGTGGCTACCCAGGGGAGGCGGGCATGGCTTTGGTTGCTGTGCCGGACGGTTTCGTGACGGCTTCGTAGGATTGGCCGCTCGTCACCCCGCGATGACCGGACCGCTGATTGAGAGACGCGACATGATCGCCGGATAAGGACACGACGGCGCGGTTATCTGCTGGGCACTACCCATTCAGCAGACTGGAGGCTGTTCTTGGTGCACGTATGGGCCGGTATTGACGCTGGCAAAGCCCATCATCGCTGTGTTGTGATCGACGCCGACGGAAAGCGGCTGCTCTCACAACAACCGTTTGCAAGCCCGGCTGCTGGAATACTTCCCGGCACTGGAGCGGGCCTTCGACTACAGCCGGTCCAAAGCCGACCCGACGCTGCTGACCAAGCCCGGACACCCCATGGGATCAAGCCGCGCCGGTCAGGCCAGGGTTCACGCGCTGAGCGCCCTCTTCAATGCGTTCAGCGCCTTAAGGCCCGACATGTCCTACTGTAGAACATTTCGTTGACTTTCTGTGGTCGGAAGAAGTATCGTCGAGTATCAACACGATCTTGTCGACAATCGACGAGAGGTCAACTTAGGAGGATCAAATGGCATTCGAATTCGAAACCAAGCCGAAGTTCGCCACGTTCGACATGAACGGAACGCTCATCAAGTTCGCGATCAACGACTTGATGCGTGACGTCCTGGGCGAGCGCCTGCCCGCGGAGGTCGCCGATGAGTACCTGCGGATCTGCAAGGCGTACCGGATCGACGAGTGCACGGGCGCGTACAAGCCCTTCCACCAGATCGTCAACGACTCCATGGAGCGCGCTTCGCGCAAGGTCGGCATCGAGTTCCGCGCCGACGAGGCACGCGAGGTCTACGACCGGATCCCCTCGTTTGGCCCCTACCCCGGAGTCACCGCGGCGCTGAACCGCCTCGCGGAGGCCGTCCCGCTGGTCATCATCACCAACAGCGACACCGCGGTTGCCGAGCAGCTTGCGGCGAACCTTAAGGCCCCGTTCGAGGTCATGATCACCGCCGAGCAGATGGGCATGTACAAGCCGCGCCTCGGAGCGTTTGAGTACATGTTCGAAAAGCTCGGCGTGACCCCGGACGAGATCGTGCACGTCTCTGCCAGCCCGATGTACGACCACCGCCCGGCAGCCATCATGGGCATCGAAAACAAGGTCTACGTCGACCGCGGCTTCGAGCACGACGAATACTGGCTCGGCTACGAGCGCATCACCGACATCTCGGACCTCCCGGTCCTCTTCGGCCTGCCGCGTCCTGACGCCTCCTAAGCGGACAATTAGATCGTGAGCCTGCCACTACCTCAAACCGTAAAGGGCGATACAGCTTCAGAACGGCTCCAGGCCCTCGGCTTGGAACTGCCCGAGCTCGACGGCAACGCCTACTTTGTTCACCACCGGGCAGTGGGCGAGAGCATCTATATCTCGGGACAACTGCCTTTCAAGGACGGCGTGCTGCTGGGCCAGGGCATCGTCGGCAACGATGTGGAGCTGGAAGTGGCGAAGGAGCTCGCGCGCCACGCCGCGCTCAACTGCCTCGCCGCTGCCTACAGGCTGTGGGCGATCTGGACCGGGTCCGGATCGTGCAGATGCTCGTATTTGTTGCCAGCCCGCCGGACTTCGCTTTGCAGTCTCAGGTCGCCAACGCGGCCAGTGAACTGCTCATCGAGGTCCTGGGCGAAAACGGACGGCATGCCCGCACCGCGATCGGTGCCGCCGGACTGCCCCTCAACACCCCGGTAGAAATCCAGATGGTCGTCACGGCCGTCTAGGGACCCGCAGATTGTTCGGGACCCGCGCATGCGGGTCCCGAACAATCAGCATTTCGAGGAAGCCAGCGTCGCTACCCTCGATCATTCATACACAGAATCATGAGGAGTACAGCGTGAACCGGCTTCAGCGAGCACTGGACGCTCTCGTCGAGCGAGTCGACACCCCGGCCCCGATCATCCTTGCCGACGTGATGCAGGACAACATCGACCGCATGCAGGCCTTCGCGGCCCAGCAAGGCCTCGACGTCAGGCCGCATGTCAAGACGCACAAATGTGTCGAGATCGGCCGCCGGCAGGTCAAGGCGGGGGCGGTCGGAATCACCGCAGGCAATGTGGGCGAGGCAGAGGTCTTCGCCGCGGCCGGGTTCGAGGACATCTTCATCGCCTACCCGATTTGGCCCTCTGGGACGAAGGGGCCGCGGATCCGCAGGCTTGCCGAGACCACCCGTCTGCGGGTCGGCGTCGACAACTTCGCCGCGATCAATGCTCTCGCCGATGCGATGGGGGACGACGCCGATCGGCTGCAGGTCGTAATCGAGGTCGATTGCGGTGCCCGTCGTTCCGGTGCACCGGCGGAAGCCGCTTGCGACCTAGCACTTGCCGCCCGCAAGCGCGGTCTGCTGCCGGTAGGTGTCTTTACTTATCCAGGTCACGGCAGCGCCGGTCCTGAGACCCGCAAACTGGCTGCGCAGGACCAGGACGCCGCGCTCACCACCGCTGTGCGCAGCCTCAGCGCGGCAGGCATCACAGCGGAGGTAGTCAGCGCTGGATCCACGCCAACAGTGGAGTTCTCCACCAGTAGCGTGATCACCGAGATTCGGCCCGGTGAGTACGTGTTCAATGACCTCAACAACACCCGGCTTGGTGCCTGCACGGAGGACCAAATCGCGCTGTTCGTCGCCGGCACAGTGGTCAGCGACTGGGTTCCTGACCAGGTCATTCTCGATGTAGGCACCAAAGCAATAAGCCGGGAAGGCAGCCCGGAGATTGGCTACGGGGCCGTCCCCGGCACGTCGGCTATTCTCTCCAAGCTCAACGAATACCACGGATTCCTCCCCCTGCCGGCCGGAGACTTCCGGCCCGCTGTCGGCACCGTACTTCCGGTGGTCCCCAACCACGTCTGCCCGGTTGTGGTCAATTTCGAGGAGTACATCGTCACCGACAGCACGGGCACGTCCCTGGAGCGGTGGCCGGTGGACGCCCGCGGATTCCTCAACTGACCGGTCCGCCACGGGAATTCCCCACCGAAGCTCGCAAACCAATTAACGTACCCCATGAAGGAGTGTCTGACATGAGGCTTGAGAAAGTCAGTGCCCTGGTGACCGGTGCCACCAGCGGAATCGGGCAGGCGGTGTGTTCCCAGTTCCGCAGCGAGGGAGCCCGCTTGCTGCTCACCGGCCGCAAGGAGCAGATCGACAGCGCGCAACCCGCGGACCTCTACGTTCCCGGAGACCTGAACGACGAGGCCTTCGTCGAGCGCCTCGCCCGCGAGGC